>NZ_JCAFUM010000009.1:0-217572 GCF_059371335.1 Stenotrophomonas sp. YJH_SMC_6
CAACTTCGTGATCCGGGTGCGGATCTGCTTTGGGTGGGTGCGGACCGTTGGCCCGCACGACACGGTAGTGCCGGCCGCTGGCCGGCAACTTCGTGATCCGGGTGCGGATCTGCTTTGGGTGGGTGCGGACCGTTGGTCCGCACTGTTTGAGCTGGATGCAGGCTGACCTGCCGTGCCGACCAACGGTCGGCACCCACCGAAGCAGGGCCGTAGCCTGCCCTCGACCCCGCGTACACGCCCACGCTGGCAAGCTGAGCGTCATGGCTGAACCGCTCCCGCTGCGTCCGCCACCGCCATTGCTGGACGACGCCTGTGCGTTGTTCCTCGATGTCGATGGCACCCTGATCGAATTCGCTGCACGCCCGGATGCCGTGCAGCTGCTGCCGGATGTGCGTGAAGCCATCGGCCGCATCAGCGACCGCCTGGAAGGTGCCGTGGCACTGGTCAGTGGTCGACCGCTTGAACAGCTGGATCAACTGTTCGCCCCCCTGCAACTACCCGCCGCCGGCCTGCACGGCCATGAGCTGCGTGGCGAAGACGGTCGTGTGCTGCGCGACGAACACGACGACGACACCGCCGAATGGCTGCACGCGCTGCACCAGCAGGCGATGCGCTTCGCCCATGGGCATCCTGGCGTGCTGGTGGAAGACAAGGGCGTCGGCCTGGCCTTGCACTGGCGCGGTGCGCCGCACGCCGCCAGCGATGTCCGCGCGTTCGCTGACCGCCACGTGCGTGGCCGCACCAGCTACCGCCTGCAGCCTGGCGACCATGTGGTCGAGTTCGTGCCTGTCGGCACCGACAAGGGCCGTGCCGTGCGCCGGATGATGCAGTACCTGCCCTTCCGCGGCCGCCTGCCGGTGTTCCTCGGTGATGACCTCACCGACGAATTCGGCTTCGATGCCGCCAACGGCCAGCATGGCTGGAGCGTGCTGGTGGGTGAACGTGAACCCAGTGCGGCCGTGTTCGCGCTGCCCGACATACGCAGCGTGCACGCCTGGCTGCGTGAGAATGCCTATTGACCCGGCCAACCCCCACGGCCGCAACCGAGATGTACCGCGTGATGACCCAACCCGATCTTGATCTGGGCGTGGTCGGCAACGGCAGCTTCGGCGCCCTGGTCGACAAACATGCCCGCGTTGTCTGGAGCTGCCTGCCCACCTTCGACGGCGACCCCACCTTCTGCGCCCTGCTCGGCCCCAACCAGCAGACCGGCGGCGACTTCGCCATCGAGCTGGAGGACTTCGCGAGCAGCGAGCAGGAATACCTCACCAACACTGCGATCCTGCGCACCGTGCTGCGTGACACGCAGGGCGGCGCATTGGAAATCCTCGATTTCGCCCCGCGCTGGCGCCAAAACGACCGCTTCTACCGGCCGGTCAGCCTGATCCGCCAGGTGCGTCCGCTGGCCGGCAGCCCGCGCATCACCGTGCGTGCGCGCCCGCTGGCCGACTGGGGCGCACGCGTGCCAGAGTCGACCTGGGGCAGTAACCATGTGCGCTGGATCCTGCCCGAACACGTGCTGCGGCTGACCACCGATGTGCCGGTGCGCTTCGTGCGCGACGGCCTGCCGTTCGTGCTCAACCATCCGATCCACCTGATCCTGGGCGTGGATGAATCGCTCAATCGTTCGATCAGCGGCTACGTGCAGGAAGCCTTCCAGCGTACCCGCGATTACTGGCGCGAGTGGGTGCGCTACCTGTCCATTCCACTGGAATGGCAGGACGCGGTCATCCGCAGTGCGATCACGTTGAAGCTGTGCCAGTACGAGGACAGCGGCGCGATCATCGCGGCGATGACCACTTCCATTCCGGAAGCACCCGGCAGCGTGCGCAACTGGGACTACCGCTACTGCTGGCTGCGCGACGCGGCCTTCGTGGTGCGGGCGCTGAACCGTCTTGGCGCCACGCGCACGATGGAACAGTTCCTCGGCTACATCTTCAACCTGGCCACCACCGACGGCACGCTGCAGCCGCTGTATGGCATCGGCTTCGAGGCCAAGCTGGACGAGGACGAGGTACCCAGCCTGTCCGGTTATCGCGGCATGGGCCCGGTGCGGCGCGGCAACCTGGCCTGGGTGCAGCGCCAGCACGATGTCTACGGCAGCGTGGTACTGGCCTCCACGCAGCTGTTCTTCGACCGGCGCCTGCAGGACCCGGGTGATGCGCACACCTTCGCCCGCCTGGAACCCCTGGGCGAACAGGCCTTCGCCCTGCACGACGTACCCGATGCCGGCCTGTGGGAATTCCGCGGCCGCACCGAAGTGCACACCTACACCAGCGCGATGTGCTGGGCTGCCTGCGACCGCCTGTGCAAGATCGCCGTGCGCCTGAAGCGCGATGACCGCGCGCATTACTGGCGCGAGCGCGCCGACACCATCCACGCGCGCATCATGGCCGAATCCTGGAACGAGGAGCTGGGCCACTTCACCGATACCTTCGGCGGCCATCGGCTGGATGCCTCGCTGCTGCTGCTGGCCGATATCGGTTTCATCGACGCGCTGGACGCCCGCTTCATCGCCACCGTCGATGCCATCGGCCGCGACCTCAAGCATGGCAATTCGCTGTACCGCTATGTCGCGCCGGATGACTTCGGTGAACCGGAAACCAGCTTCACCATCTGCACCTTCTGGTACATCGACGCGCTGGCGGCGATCGGGCGCATGGACGAAGCACGCGAGATGTTCGAGCTGCTGCTGAAGCAGCGCAACCATCTGGGCCTGCTGTCGGAGGATCTGGCCTTCGACAGTGGCGAGGCCTGGGGCAATTTCCCGCAGACCTATTCGCACGTCGGCCTGATCACCGCCGCAATGCGCCTGTCGCGGTCCTGGCAGGAGGCATCGTGAGTCGTCTGGTCGTGGTTTCAAACCGTGTGGCCGTGCCCGGCGAGAACCGCGCCGGCGGTCTGGCTGTCGGCCTGCTGGCTGCCCTGAAGGAACGCGGTGGCCTGTGGTTCGGCTGGAGTGGCAAGACGGTGAAGGAAGGCAGCGGCACGCTGCACCGGCAGAAAGACGGTGACATCGACTACGTCACCATGGACCTGAGCAAGCGCGAGGTCGATGGCTACTACAACGGCTTCGCCAACCGCACCTTGTGGCCGCTGCTGCACTTCCGCCTGGATCTGGTCGACTACGACCGCGGCACCCGCGAGACCTACCACAAGGTCAACGCGCTGTTCGCCGACAAGCTCGCGCCACTGCTGCGCGAGGACGACATCGTCTGGATCCACGACTACCACCTGATCCCACTCGGTGCGCTGCTGCGCGAGCGCGGCATCGGCTGCCGCATAGGCTTCTTCCTGCATATCCCGATGCCGTCTGCCGACCTGCTGCAGGCGATGCCCGACCACCTGCGGCTGTTCTCCGCGCTGTACGCCTACGACCTGGTCGGCTTCCAGACCCAGCGCGACGCTGATCGCTTCCAGACCTACCTGCGCCTGTTCGGCGGCGGCCGCGTGCTCGACAACGGCGAGCTGGAAGCACCGGGCGGGCGCCGCTTCCGTGCCGCCGCCTTCCCGATCGGCATCGACACCGAGCTGATCGCACGCCAGGCCGGCACCGCGGCCACCAAGGCCGCCGTGAAGAACCTGCGCGCCAGCCTGCGCGATCGCCAGCTGGCGATCGGCGTGGATCGCCTGGACTATTCCAAGGGCCTGCCCGAACGCTTCCTTGGCTTCGAGCGCTATCTTGAGCGCCACCCCGACCAGCGCGGCTCGCTGACCTACCTGCAGATCGCCCCGGTCTCGCGCGGCGACGTCACCGAGTACCGGCAGCTGCGCAGCCAGCTGGAACAGATCGCCGGCCACATCAACGGTGGCCACGCCGAACCTGACTGGACGCCGCTGCGCTACGTCAACCAGAACTTCACCCATGCCACCCTCACCGGCTTCTACCGGGCGGCGGCGGTCGGCCTGGTCACGCCGTTGCGCGATGGCATGAACCTGGTGGCCAAGGAATACGTGGCGTCGCAGGACCCGGAAGATCCCGGCGTGCTGGTGTTGTCGCTGCTGGCCGGCGCTGCCGACGAACTCAAGCAGGCATTGCTGGTGAACCCGCACGATCTGGACGGCGTGGCCGACGCCATCGCCACGGCAGCAACGATGTCACTGAGCAGGCGCAAGGAACGCTGGCACGCGATGATGGATCACCTGCGCACCTACGACATCAATCACTGGCGCCGCAGCTATCTGGACGCGCTGGAAGGTTGAGGAAAAAAGGGGACGGAGGGGATCAAGGCAGTTGTGCACAGACGCCTTGATCCCCTCCGTCCCCTTTTTCCTTCAATCCAGGAATCGCGCTGCCTGCTCCGGTGCGGGCAGATGACAGGCGTCGTGCCGTCCGAACCAGCGGTAGCGGTTGCGCGCCAGCGCGCGGTACGCGGCATCACGCCAGCCACGCGGCACTGCCCGCAACACGCCGATCAGGCGCCAGGCGCTGCCCAGCCCCGTCAGCACGCGCAGGATCGCATCGGTATCGGTCCAGGGGCCCTGCGCGTCCAGCAGCAGGAACGACGTCGGGTCCTGCGGGTCCAGCCCGTGCGCGCGCAACATCGCGCTGCCCTGCTGCCCCTGCATCGCCGCAAAGCGGTAGCGCCCCGCGCGGTCGAAACGCAGCAGGAAGCGCACCCAGCGGTTGCACAGCGCGCATACGCCATCGAATACGATCACCGCGCTCCCCGCCTCGGCGGCGGCCTCACTGCGGTTCGAGCCAACCTTCATAGCGGATCAGGGCTCCCGCCCAGGGCAGCGTCACATCGACCAGGAAAGTGTACCGCTCACCCTGCCAGGCTTCGCGGCAACGCACGCCCCCAAACCAGCGCCTCGGCAACGGCAGCAACCCGAACGCCCAGACCCGGCGCACCGACCAGTCGATGCCACCCTCGCGGGCCTGCAGATCAAACTCGAAGCGCACCGCGCCCAACTGCTCGCGCAGGCAGCCCTCGTGCGCCCACAGCCGCGACACCATCGGCCAGCGGCCAAAACGCCGCGCCCACTGCTCGCCCTGCCCGTGTGCACTGAACGCCACTTCGGTCGGCAACGCTCCACCGTCCTTCGGCAGCCGCGCCAACGCGGCCAGCAGCGGCACCAGCCAGTGCCGCCCCCTCACGATACGCGCCTGCCCCACGTAGCGGCAGGGCAACGGCGCGGCATGCAACGCCTGCACCGGCGCGGCCAGGGTGGCGAAGGCCGGCCCCAGCACGCGCGCGAACAGCGGCAAGGTCAGGGCGCGATCCAGGCCAGCGTCGCCATGCGCCCGGTGCGACGGTCGCGCCGGTGCGAATACAGGTCCGGATCGGCCATGGTCGACACCGTGCCGCCATGGACCTGCGCCGGGTCCATGCCCGCCGCCTGCAACCGCTGCCGCGCCAGCGCGAACAGGTCCACCTTCCAGTGGCCTGCGCGGGTGGCCACGAACGCCGCGTCGGCGGCCGGATCATGGCCGACGAAGGCGTGGTAGACCTCCTCGCCGATCTCGTAGTCGGCCGGTCCGGCGGCCGGGCCCAGCCAGGCGCGCAGCTGCGCCGGCGGCGTCTGCATGGCGGCCACGGTGGCCTCCAGCATGCCGTCGGCCAGGCCACGCCAGCCTGCGTGGGCCGCGCCCACCTCACTGCCATCGGCGGCGGCAAACACCACGGGCAGGCAGTCGGCAGTCAGGATCGCCAGCACCACGCCCGGCACCGAGGTCACTGCGGCATCGGCCACCGGCTCGCTTGCGCCGGGCACCGGCGGCGCGGTGAAGCGCAGCACGGTGCTGCTGTGCACCTGGCGCAGCCAGTGCGGTGTCGAGGGCAGCCCCAGCCCCTGCTGCAGCAGCCGGCGGTTGTGCTCGACGTTGGCCGGGGTATCACCCTCGGCCGCGTGCCGGTTGCCCAGGTTGAACTGCGCGAACGGCGCCGGCGAAATGCCCGCACCGTGCCGACGCGTGGTCAGCGCATGGACGCCCGGAGGCGCCGGCCAGTCCGCCTGCAGCACCGGCAGCACGGCGGCCATCACCAACGGTCCCGCTCGCGCGCGGCGAAGGCCTCGCTGTCTTCGCGCAGCACCTTCATCAGGTGCAGCATGTCCTCCGGCACCGGCGCGGTGTTGCGCACCGGCTCACCGGTGATCGGGTGCGTGAACTCCAGGGTCTCGGCGTGCAGGGCCTGGCGCTTGAAGCCACGCAACGCGGCCACCAGCTCATCGCTGGCCCCCTTGGGCAGCTTCAGCGCACCGCCGTACAGCGGGTCACCGATGATCGGATGGCGTACATGCGCCATGTGCACGCGGATCTGGTGGGTACGGCCGGTTTCCAGGCGGCACTCCAGCGCGGTGTGCGCACGGAAGCGCTCGCGCAGGCGGTAGTGGGTGATCGCTTCCTTGCCGTCCTCGCGCACCGCCATCTTCAGGCGGTCGCGCGGGTGGCGGTCGATCGGGGCATCGGCGGTACCGCCGGCCACCAGCGCACCCATCACGATGGCCAGGTACTGGCGGTGCACGTCGCGTGCGGCCAGCTGCTCGACCAGCGCGGTCTGCGCTTCCAGGGTCTTGGCCACCACCATCACGCCACTGGTGTCCTTGTCCAGGCGGTGCACGATGCCCGCGCGCGGCAGCACCGCCACCGACGGGTCGCGGAACAGCAGGGCGTTGACCAGGGTGCCGCTGTGGTTGCCCGCGCCCGGGTGCACCACCAGGCCGACCGGCTTGTTGATCACCAGCAGGTGCTCGTCCTCGAACAGCACGTCCAGCGGGATGTCCTCCGGCTGGGCGTCGGTCTGGGTTTCCAGCACCACGTTGAGGGTCACCACCTCGCCACCGCGCAGCGGATCGCGCGGGCGCACCTGGGCGCCGTCCAGCAGGACCTCCCCGGCCTTGATCCACTCGGTCAGGCGCGAACGCGAGTATTCGGGGAACAGTTCGGCCACCACGGCGTCGAAACGGCGGCCGGCAGCGGTGTCGGGGACGATGGCCTGGCGGGCCGATTCAGAGGGTTGTTCAGACATGGCAGGGGGCATTCTTTGAAATTTTGGGGTCCCGGCGGCCGGTTTCAGTCGCTGGACAGGACACTAGGCTATCATCGACCCTTCGTATTCCAGCCGCGTCCCGCCTTGACCTCATGATCCGACGCTCCTCCATGCTCTCCGCGCCCGTCCGCCTCACCGCCCTGCTGCTGGTGCTGGTCATCGCCGCCACCGGCTGCCACCGTGGCGCCAAGAAGGGCGATCGCCCCGATGAAGGGACGCCGGTCGAACAGTTGTACGAGAAGAGCCACAAGCTGATGCAGGGTGGCAACTGGAGCGGGGCTGAAACCAGCTTCCGCCGCCTCGTGGCCCAGTATCCGTACGGCCCGTATACCGAACAGGCGATGATCGAAACCGCCTACGCGCAGTACAAGGCCGGCAAGCACGACGATGCGGTGTCCAGCATCGACCGCTTCATCCGTACCTACCCGACCCATCGCAACATCGCGTACCTGTACTACCTGCGCGGCCTGGCCAACTCCAACCGCAGTACGGTTTTCCTGCGCCGCGTATGGTCGCTGGATGCCAGCCGCCGCGATCTGTCCACGCCGCACCAGGCGTATTCGGACTTCAACATCGTGGTGGACCGTTACCCGAACAGCCGCTACGCCGCCGATGCGCGCCAGCGCATGCTGGAGCTGCGTGACGTGTTCGCCCAGCATGAGCTCGACAACGCCCTGTACTACATGCGCCGCGGCGCCTGGGTCTCGGCCGCCGGCCGCGCCAACTACCTGCTGGAAACCTATCCGCAGAGCGCGTTCCAGTACGATGCCGTCGCCGTCCTGGCCGATTCCTACACCCACCTGGGCAACAAGACCCTGGCCGACGACGCCCGCCGCGTCCTGCAGCTGAACCAGCCGGACCACCCGTGGCTGGAAGGCAAGTGGCCGAAGTACCCGTGGATGATCCGCAAGCTGAACCCGTTCGCTGGCGAAAAGTCCGCCAGCACCGGCCAGCGCAACGCGCGACTGGAAAAGAAGTAAAAGAAGGCCCCGAAAGGGGCCTTTTCTTTGTCGGCAGATCCACACCATGCGTGGAGGGTTCGTGCGCCCATGGACCACGACACTAGGAATTCTACGAATCCCCGGCGGATGCGACGCCGGTCCCAATCGGCGTAGGCGAGGCCCTCCACACTACGGCGCAACGGCCATCCCGGCCGTGAAGGAGCGCCCCATGACCCCACCGCCCCGCCGTTTCCACCCGCTCGCCTGCCTCCTCGCCACTGCCCTGCTGGCGCTGTCCTCGGGCCCCGTGGCGGCTGCCTCACCCGCACCGGGCGATCTGCTGTCTGCTGCCCCCTATCGCGCGCCATGGGTGCCGTCCAAGGCCGCGCAGGCCTACAAGCTGCACTACCGCACCCCGGATCATCGCGGCCAGCTGGCCGAAGGCACCGGCCTGCTGTACCTGCCCGCCGGCGCGGCGCCTGCAGGCGGCTGGCCGGTGGTGTCCTGGGCACATGGCACCCAGGGCATCGCGGATCGCTGTGCGCCCTCGGTGTCCGGCCCCTACCAACCCGAACGCGACGGCCGCTTCCTCGATCAGTTCCTGGCACAGGGCTATGCGGTGGTTGCTGCGGACTACCAGGGCCTCGGCAGTCCAGGTGACCATGCCTATCTGCATGTGCGCACTGCCGCGCGCAATGCCATCGACCTCGTCAAAGCCAGCCGCCAGTATCTGGGCACCGCAACGCTGTCGCCGCGCTGGGTCTCGGTCGGCCATTCGCAGGGTGGTGCCGCCGCGCTCACTGCCGGGCATCTGGCGCCCACCTATGCTGGCCCGTCGCTGCACTACCGCGGCAGCTTCACCACCGGCACGCCCACCGCCGTCGAGCTGACCGCACTGGTGATGAAGCCGGACAACCGCACCGCCAATCCTGGCGCGCTCAACGCGTATCACGCGTATCTGCTCGACGGTCTGCTGCAGGTTGCGCCGCAGATCGACCGCGTCCTCAGCGACACCGGCCGCACCCGCGTGGCAGTGGCACGCGAGCAGTGCCTGGGCGAACTGGCCACCACGCTGGACGGCGCGGATACCGGCAGCATGTTCACCGCACCGCTGACCAGCGTGCCGGGCATCTGGGCCGTGCTGTACGACTATCTCGGCGTACCGCGCCGCGGTTTCAGCCAACCGCTGATGCTGGGCCACGGCAGCGAGGACCGCGACGTCCCCTATCTGACCACCCTGCTGTATGCCGCAGGCCTGGCGCTGCGCGGCGAGCCGGTAGCGTTCCGGCGCTACCCGGTCGACCATCGCGGCACGCTGGACGCTGCGGCGGCGGATGGCCTGGCATTCGTACGAGCCCGGCTGGGGGACGGCCACTTCAACGACGCTGCGGAAACCGCCGGCCTCGAACAGCTGCTCGACGACGCCCGGTAGATCCACGCCATGCGTGGATGCGCGGGATACGGGTTGCCGGCCAGCGGCCGGCACTACCAAAGGCAGTAGATCCGCGCCATGCGTGGATGCGCGGGATACGGCGTTGCCGGCCAGCGGCCGGCACTACCGGATGCGGTAGATCCACGCCATGCATGGATGCGCGGGATACGGGTTGCCGGCCAGCGGCCGGCACTACCGGAGGCAGTAGATCCGCGCAATGCGTGGATGCGCGGGATACGGATTGCCGGCCAGCGGCCGGCACTACCGGAGGCAGTAGATCCACGCCATGCGTGGACGCGCGGGATACGGGTTGCCGGCCAGCGGCCGGCACTACCAAAGGCAGTAGATCCGCGCCATGCGTGGATACGCGGGGTACGGGTTGCCGGCCAGCGGCCGGCACTACCTGCTAACGGCTACCTCAACCCTTGTAGCCGTTGCTGATCGGGTAGCGACGCTCGCGACCGAAAGCGCGGCGCGACACCTTCGGGCCTGGCGCGGCCTGGTGCCGCTTCCACTCGCTGATGCGCACCAGGCGCAGCACGCGGTCGACCACGGCCGCGTCATAACCGGCGGCAACGATCTCCGTGCGCGACTGCTCCTGGTCGATGTAGCGGTACAGGATGCCGTCCAGCACGTCATAGGCCGGCAGCGAGTCCTGGTCCAGCTGGTTCTCGCGCAGTTCGGCCGACGGCGGGCGGCTGATCACCGCCGGCGGGATCACCGGCGCGCCGCCCACGGTATTGCGCCACTTGGACAGGCCGAACACCTCGGTCTTGTACAGGTCCTTCAACGGCGCGTAGCCACCGCACATGTCGCCATAGATGGTGGCATACCCGACGGCGTACTCGCTCTTGTTGCCGGTGGTCAGCAGCAGCCCTCCGAACTTGTTGGCCAGCGCCATCAGGATCACGCCACGGCTGCGCGACTGCAGGTTCTCTTCGGTCACGTCCGGCGCAGTGCCTTCGAACATCGGCGCCAGCGATTCCATCAGGCCCTTGAACGCCGGCTCGATCGAGACCGCTTCCAGCTTCACGCCCAGTGCCTGGCACTGCTCGGCGGCCAGGTCGTTGGACATGCCGGCGGTGTAGCGCGACGGCAGGCGCACAGCGGTGACGTTCTCGGCGCCGAGCGCGTCGACCGCCAGCGCCAGTACCAGCGCCGAATCGATGCCACCGGACAGGCCCAGCCAGACCTTCTTGAAACCGTTCTTGCGGCAGTAGTCCTGGATGCCACGGGTCACCGCGCGCCAGGCCAGCGCGTCCATGCTCTCGTCGCCGTCGTCCATCCACACGTGCGGCATGAAGCGACGCGTTTGGCCGTCGTACTCCACCACCAGCCACTGGTCGACGAAGGCGGCGGCGGCGGGGTGCACCGTGCCATCACCATCGGCCACCACCGAGGCGCCATCAAACACCAGCGCATCCTGGCCACCAACCACATTGAGATAGGCAATCGCTGCCCCGCTCTCGCGGGTGCGTGCGGCCAGCACCGCATCGCGCTGGGCGTGCTTGCCGCGCTCGTACGGCGAGGCATTGGGTACCACCACCAGCTGCGCGCCGGCGCGCACGGTGTCGGCCAGCGGCTCGGCGAACCACAGGTCCTCGCAGATCAGCAAACCCACCGGAATGCCGTTGACCTCGAAGACGCAGCTGCCACCGTCCGGATCAACATCGAAGTAGCGGCGTTCGTCGAACACGGCGTAATTGGGCAGCTCACGCTTGCGGTAGGTCTGCTCGACCAGGCCATCGCGCAGCACGCTGGCGGCGTTGTAGACCACCGCGCCAGCCGCCTGCGGCCAGCCGACCACCGCCGTGATGCCGCGGCAGGCACCGGCGATGCGCATCATTGCCTGCTCGCACTCGTACAGGAAGCCCGGGCGCAGCAGCAGGTCTTCCGGCGGATAACCGCTCACCGCCAGCTCGGGGAACATCACCAGCTCGGCGCCGTACTCGTCGCGCGCCTGGCCGATCATCTCGATGATGCGCTCGGTGTTGCCGGCGACGTCGCCGACCGGGAAGTCGAACTGCGCCATCGCGATGCGGATCGAAGCCATGGGAATCCAGCCTGTGGTTGCAATGCCGCCATTGTAGCGCTGCGCCATGCGCGCGCCGGGCGCGCTCGCTGCGTGGACAGCCCCGGCTCAGTAGATCCACGCCATGCGTGGATGAGCTTGCCGGGATGGCCAGGGCGCCAGACGCAGAAAGGCCGCCCGGAGGCGGCCTTTCTGTTTTGCAGCAGCCGGTGGGAAGAGCAGTCGACTAACAGTCGACTCTACAATCCCCCGCCCAGCGGTCTTACTTGACCAGCTTGGCGATGGCAGCGCCCAGGTCGCCCGGCGAGCGGACGGTGACAACACCGGCCGCTTCCATGGCGGCGAACTTGCCTTCGGCAGTGCCCTTGCCGCCCGAGGCGATCGCACCGGCGTGGCCCATGCGCTTGCCGGCCGGAGCCGACGCACCGGCGATGAAACCGACGACCGGCTTCTTCACGTGGTTCTTGATGTACTCGGCGCCGGCTTCTTCGGCGTCGCCGCCGATTTCGCCAACCATGATGATGCCTTCGGTCTGCGGGTCTTCGTTGAACAGCTTCAGGCAGTCAACGAAGTTCAGGCCGTTGATCGGGTCACCGCCGATGCCGATGCAGGTGGACTGGCCCAGGCCGACTTCGGTGGTCTGCTTGACCGCTTCATAGGTCAGGGTGCCCGAACGCGACACGATGCCGATCTTGCCCGGCTGGTGGATGTGGCCCGGCATGATGCCGATCTTGCACTCACCCGGGGTGATGACGCCCGGGCAGTTCGGCCCGATCAGCACGGTGTCCGGATGCGAACGGGTCAGCACGTTCTTGACGCGCAGCATGTCCAGCACCGGGATGCCTTCGGTGATGCAGACGATGACCTTGATGCCGGCAGCAGCGGCTTCCAGAATCGCGTCAGCCGCGTACGGCGGCGGCACGTAGATGACCGAGGCGTTGGCGCCGGTGCTCTGCACGGCGTCGGCAACGGTGTTGAAGACCGGCAGGTCGATATGGGTGGTGCCACCCTTGCCCGGGGTCACGCCGCCGACAACCTGGGTGCCGTACTCGATCATCTGAGTGGCGTGGAAGGTGCCCTGCTGGCCGGTGAAGCCCTGCACGATCACCTTGGTGTTCTTGTTGATCAAAACAGACATTGGAATTCCTTGGTGTCGGTATCAGGCGGCGTTCTTGACAGCTTCAACGATCTTCTTGGCGCCATCGTTGATGTTGTCAGCCGGGATGATGGCCATGCCGCTGTCACGCAGCAGCTGCTTGCCTTCTTCCACGTTGGTGCCTTCCAGGCGCACCACGACCGGAACCTTGACGCCCACTTCCTTCACGGCGGCGATGATGCCTTCGGCAATCATGTCGCAGCGGACGATGCCGCCGAAGATGTTGACGAAGATGCCTTCGACCTTGTCCGAGGACAGGATCAGCTTGAAGGCTTCGATGACGCGCTGCTTGTTGGCACCGCCGCCCACGTCCAGGAAGTTCGCCGGCTCGCCGCCGTTGAGCTTGATGACGTCCATGGTGGCCATGGCCAGGCCGGCGCCGTTCACCATGCAGCCGATGTTGCCGTCCATGGTGACGTAGTTGATGTCCAGTTCCGAAGCGATCACTTCGGTCGGATCTTCCTGGGTCTTGTCGCGCATGGCGACCAGGGCCTTCTGGCGGAACGCGGCGTTGTCGTCGCTGTCGAACTTGCCGTCCAGCGCGTACAGGTTGCCGTCGTCCAGGATGGCCAGCGGGTTGATTTCAACCAGGGCCAGGTCCTTTTCGTTGAACAGGCGGTACAGGTTCACCATGATGCTGGCGAACTGGCCGGCCTGCTTGGCGGTCAGGCCCAGCTTGAAGCCGAAATCGCGGCCGTGGTAACCCTGCACGCCTTCGACGAAGTCGACGTTCAGCGAGTGGATCAGCTCCGGGGTTTCAGCAGCGACCTGCTCGATCTCCACGCCGCCTTCCGAAGAGGCGATGTAGGTGATGGTCTTGGTGCCACGGTCGACCAGCACCGACAGGTACAGTTCCTTGACGATCTCGCCGGCGGTGGTCACCAGCACCAGGTTGACCGGCAGTTCAACGCCAGCGGTCTGGTAGGTGGCCATCTTGGTGCCGAGCATCTTGGCTGCAGCGGCCTTCACGTCGTCGGTGGTCTTGCAGAACTTGACGCCGCCAGCCTTGCCGCGGCCGCCAGCGTGGATCTGCGCCTTGACCATCCAGGGGCCCTGGCCCAGGGAGTTGGCAGCGGCAACCGCTTCGTCCGGGGTCGCAGCGACCTTGCCGGCCGGGACCGGGATGCCGTACTCGGCAAGCAGTTGTTTTGACTGGTATTCGTGGAAATTCATGCGTCACCGTGGGAATAGGAACGACCGCACGCAATTCCTCAGGGCCCCGGCGGGGCGCCGGCATGGACCGCGGCGGGCCCACTATTGTGGCCGAGCCGGCGCCGGGGCGCAAAGAAGTCTGTACAAAACGCCAGACGCGGGCAGATTTCCACCGTCATTCAGACAGTTGCACCCGGGCCGGGGCTGGCCACCGGTGTCCGCAACGGGCCAAATGCGCGATCCGGACCACTTCGGCGGCGCCCGGCCGGGGGCCCTATACTGCCCTTCGCAAACGCGACGTGCCGGCCCGACTTCAGGGGACGCCGGACAGGCCCGCCGCAGAATCCAGACCCAGGCAGCCAGAAGGGGAGTTCCGGCGTGTCACCCAGTGCTTCATTGATTGACCGCATCGAATCGATTCCGCGGCGTGAACTGTATTTCTTCGCGCTGTACCGGGTGCTGATCGCTACGGTCATTGCCGCCCTGCTCTACAGCCCGTTGTCGGCCATGGTCGGCGAAGCCCACCACCCGCGGCTGGCCGATGTCGTTGCGGTCATCTACCTGGCCCTGTCGCTGCTGGCCCTGGTGGTCGGCCGCAACGAACGCTGGCTGCGCCCGATCGTGGTCACTGGCGTGCTGGTGGATATCGTGGCCGCCACCCTGCTGTCGCACGCCCTGCCCGGCGCCAGTGCCGGCATCTCGATGTCGCTGCTGTTCAACATCGCCGCCGCCGCCACCCTGCTACCGCTCAGCCTGGGACTGGGCCTGGCGCTGGCCGCCAGCCTGGCCACCGGCGTCGAGTACACCTGGAAGCTGCTGGAAGGCGGCGACCCCACCCGCACCCTCGCCGAACTGGCGATGTTCGCTACCAGCTACCTGGCACTGGCCTTCATCAGCTACCAGGTGGGCAACCGCGCCCGCCGCAACCAGCAGCTGGCCAACCAGCGCGGCGATGAAGTCGCCAACCTGTTCCAGATCAACGAACTGATCATCCGCCGCATGCGCACCGGCGTGCTGGTGGTGGACGCCGACAACCGCATCACCCTCGCCAACGAAGCCGCCTCGATGCTGCTGGGCGACAACGACGGCAACGGCGAAAGCGGGCGCCTGGACCTGGCCAGTGCCGCACCGGAACTGGCGCGCCGGCTGCAGCGCTGGCGCAATGGCTGGGCACAGGACGAACTGCCGCTGCAGCTCAACCCCGACCAGCCGGAAGTGCAGCCACGCTTTGCCCGCCTGCTGGCCGGCAGCGACCTTGCGCTGGTGTTCCTGGACGATTCCAGCGTGGTCTCGCGCCGCGCCGAATCGCTCACCCTTTCCGCCATGGGCCGCTTCTCGGCCAGCCTGGCCCACGAGATCCGCAATCCGCTGGCGGCGATCAACTATGCCGTGCAGCTGCTCGAGGAAGGCACCGGCTTCAACGAGAGCGACCGCCGCCTGCTGCAGATCATCCGCCAGCAGTGCCAGCGCACCAACGGCATCGTCGAGAGCGTGCTGGGCCTGGCACGGCGCGAACGCGCCACGCCGGAGAACGTGGACCTGGTCGCCTTCGTGCGCCGCTTCGTGCTGGAGTACAAGCAGGGCCAGACCCTGGAGACCGACAGCATCGAACCGATCATCAGCGACACATCGGTGATGGCCCAGGTCGACGCCAAGCATCTCTACCAGGTGCTGACCGTGCTGGTGCACAACGCACTGAAGTACGGCCGCATCGGCCAGCAGCCTGCACGGGTGCGGTTGCGCGTGGCCCAGCACGAACGCAGCGCGGTGATCGACGTGATGGACCGTGGCCCGGGTATCCCGGAGAGCGTGGCCGCGCAGCTGTTCCGGCCCTTCTTCACCACGTCCGAGCATGGCACGGGACTGGGCCTGTACATCGCGCGCGAGCTGTGCAGGGCCAACCAGGCCCGCCTGGACTACATCGCGGTGCCGGCCGGTGGCTCCTGCTTCCGCCTGGTGCTGCCCGGTCCACATACGCTGCTACCGAGCTGATCCCCATTCTGTGCGTCAAACATTTGTCGCTTCCAGCCCCCTCGTTTATCTTTCACGCCCATGAATGAAACCCGCAGCGCCCTCGTCGTCGACGACGAACGCGACATCCGCGAACTGCTGGTGCTGACCCTCGGCCGCATGGGGCTGCGCATCAGTACCGCCGCCAACCTGGCCGAGGCACGTGAGCTGCTGGCCAGCAATCCGTACGACCTGTGCATCACCGACATGCGCCTGCCCGATGGCAACGGCATCGAACTGGTCAGCGAGATCGCCCAGCACTACCCGCGCACGCCGGTGGCGATGATCACCGCATTCGGCAGCATGGATCTCGCTGTGGAGGCACTGAAGGCCGGTGCGTTCGATTTCGTCAGCAAGCCGGTGGACATCTCGGTGCTGCGCGGACTGGTCAAGCACGCGCTGGAACTCAACAACGCCGAGCGCCCCGCACCGGGCCCCAACGCCGAACAGGGCGGGCGCCTGCTGGGCCACTCGCAGGCCATGGATGTGCTGCGCACCACCATCGGCAAGGTCGCGCGCAGCCAGGCGCCGGTCTACATCCTCGGCGAGTCGGGCGTCGGCAAGGAGCTGGTTGCACGCACCATCCATGCCCAGGGCGCGCGCGCGGCCGGCCCGTTCGTGCCGGTCAACTGCGGTGCCATTCCCGGCGAGCTGATGGAGAGCGAATTCTTCGGCCACCGCAAGGGCAGTTTCAGCGGCGCACACGCTGACAAGCCTGGCCTGTTCCAGGCTGCGCACGGCGGCACCCTGTTCCTGGACGAAGTGGCTGAACTGCCGCTGCAGATGCAGGTGAAGCTGCTGCGGGCGATCCAGGAAAAGTCGGTGCGCGCGGTGGGCGCGGCCAACGAGGAGCCGGTGGATGTCCGCATCCTCTCGGCCACCCATAAGGACCTGGCCGAGCTGGTCGAGGACGGGCGCTTCCGCCACGACCTGTACTACCGCATCAACGTGATCGAACTGAAGGTGCCGCCACTGCGCGAACGCCGCCAGGACCTGCCCGAACTGGCCGCCGCCGTGCTGGCCCGCCTGGCCCGCAGCCACGGCCGCGCCACCCCGCTGCTGGCGCCCTCGGCGCTGGAAGCCCTGGCGCAGTACGCGTTCCCGGGCAATGTGCGCGAGCTGGAGAACATCCTGGAACGTGCGCTGGCCCTGGCCGAGGAAGACTGCATCGGCGCCGATGACCTGCGCCTGCCACAGCACGCGCCGCGTGCTCCCGGCAGTGCGGCGCCCGCCGAAGCGGTGGCCGACCTGCAGCCGGGCAGCGCTGCCCTGCCCTCCTACATCGAGCAGCTCGAGCGCAGCGCCATCCAGCGTGCGCTGGAAGAGAACCGCTGGAACAAGACCCGTACCGCCGCGCAGCTGGGCATCACCTTCCGTGCGCTGCGCTACAAGCTGAAGAAGCTGGGGATGGAGTAAACCCGGGGTCGGATCCCTTTCCAAAGGAAAGGGCTCTGACCCGGCGCGTACCACCGACCTGGTAGTGCCGGCCGCTGGCCGGCAACCCCATGCATCGCGTCATCCACGCATGGCGCGGATCTACATCAATCCTTGGTGACGCGGTTGATCTCGGCCAGGCTGGTGATGCCCGCCGCGGCCTTCTTCAACGCCGACTGGCGCAGGTCATTCACGCCGATCTGCTGCGCCGCCTCGGCAATCTGCAGCGCATTGCCACCGGCCAGCACGATGGTGGCGATCTCATCGGTCATCGGCATGACCTGGTAGACGCCGGTCCGGCCCTTGTAGCCCTCGGTGCATTCATCGCAGCCCACGGCCTCGTACAGCTCGATGCCCGCATCCAGCTGCGCCTGGGTGAAGCCTTCGGCCAGCAGCGCATGTTCGGGCAGGCTGGACGGGCGCTTGCAGTTGCCGCACAGGCGGCGCGCCAGGCGCTGGGCGATCACCAGTGTCACCGAGCTGGTGATGTTGTACGGCGCGATGCCCATGTTCATCAGGCGCGCGATGGTCTGCGGCGCATCGTTGGTGTGCAGCGTGGACAGCACCATGTGGCCGGTCTGCGCGGCCTTGATCGCGATCTCCGCCGTTTCCAGGTCGCGGATTTCGCCGACCATGATGATGTCCGGGTCCTGTCGCAGGAACGAGCGCAGCGCCGCGGCGAAGGTCATGCCGCGCTTGTTGTTCTGCTGCACCTGGTTGACGCCGGGCAGGCGGATTTCCACCGGGTCTTCGGCGGTGGAGATGTTGCGCGTCTCGTCGTTGAGGATGCCCAGCGCGGTATACAGCGACACCGTCTTGCCCGAACCGGTCGGGCCGGTCACCAGCACCATGCCGTACGGCTTGTGGATGGCATCCAGGAACAGCTTCTGCTGGTCCGGCTCGTAACCCAGCTTGTCGATGCCCAGCTTGGCCGCGCTGCCATCGAGGATACGCAGCACCACCTTCTCGCCGAACAGGGTCGGCAGCGTGCTGACGCGGAAGTCGATCTGCTTGGTCTTGGACAGGTTGAGCTTGATGCGGCCGTCCTGCGGGACGCGCTTCTCGGCGATGTCCAGCTGTGCCATCACCTTCAGGCGCGCGGCGATGCGCTGGTTCAGCTTCACCGGTGCGCGCGCGACCATCTTCAGCAGGCCGTCGATGCGCAGGCGCACGCGGTAATCGTCTTCGTAGGGCTCGAAGTGGATGTCCGATGCGCCCTTGCGGATCGCATCGACCAGCACCTTGTTGACGAACTTCACCACCGGGGTGTCGTCACCCTTGGCATCGATGCCGGAATCGCCGCCGGTGGCGCCGAGATCCTCGTCGCCGGCCGCCACGTCCAGGTTGCCCATGCCATCGTCATCGCCACCCAGGGCATCGCCGAGGGTGTCATGGCTGGCGTGCCACTGTTCCAGCGTGCGCCGGATCTGGTCTTCGTCGACCAGGATCGGCTCGACCACCAGGTTGGTATGGAACTTGATCTCGTCCAGCGAGTGGGTCGGGTTGCTGGTGCCGACGAACAGCTTGCCACCGCGCTTGAACAGCGGCAGCACGTTGTGCTTGCGCAGCAGCTCCTCGCTGACCAGGCTCATCGCGTTCTGGCTGGCGTCGAAGGTGGACACGTCGAACAGCGGCATGCCGAACTCGACCGCGTTGGCGGCGGCCAACTGCGAGGCATTGACCAGCTTGTTCTGCGCGAACCAGGTCGGCAGTGGCTGGCGCGCGGCGGCGGCCTTGGCCATGGCGTCGCGGGCGGTGGCCTCGTCCAGGGCCCCGTCCTGCACCAGGCGACGGGCCAGGCCGGTGATGCCGACAAGATTGGCGGTGGTGACAGCGTTCATATGAATCCTTGGCTCATGGGGTCATGCCATGCCGTGCGTCTTGCACGGACACCGCACGGGGCAGCAGAACCCGCCGCGACCCAACGGCCATCGGCATCGCCAATCCATGAGCAACACTGCCTTGCCCGGCACTCCCGGCCCGGCAGGCACGATCCTGACTCCCCCGGGGATGATAGCCCCGTCAAGGGGCAGCCAGCATCCCATCGGAGCGCTGAAGTGTGATCAGCAGCCGGTCGGGCGATAGCGCGCTTCGAACGCGCTGCCATCGCAGCTCCAGATGCCCTCGGCCGAGCGGCGCAGGATCAGGTCCTTGCCTTCCAGCGCGCTGTGGCCCTTCAACGTGCAGCTGATGTGGCCGACACCGGAGTCGCTGAGTTCGGCTTCGACGTTCGAGCAGTGGGCGTTCTGGGCGCCGCCGATGAACTCGGGGGTGACCAGGCTGGCCGAGCGGTTTTCATAGACGACCGTTTCAACCAGCATCTTGCCCGGGCTGATGTCGGCCAGCGCGGCCGTCAGCTGAGTACGGATGATGTAAGGCTGGAACGCCACCGTCGCGATGGCCGCCAGAATGCCGATGATGGCCACCACGATCATCAGCTCGATGAGCGTAAAGCCCTTCTGCGTGTTCATGATTCCCCCTGTGTTGTCCAGCAATCCCCATTGCTGCGTGCCGACCGGGATTCGTACTCCAGTTAGCACAAGGCCCGCCGAAGCGGGCCTTGTGTCAACTCTGATGACAGCTACAGGAGCAGCAAACTCCCATGCCTGTCAGGTCAAGAGTATTAGGTACCAGTGCAGCCAGCCGGACGGAACTTCTTATCGACCGACACCGTGGTGCAGCTGAAACCGCCAGCCTTGGTGATCGCGCCCGAGGTAGCGTCGACGGTTGCTTCGGCATAGTCCAGCGAGATGCTGGAGCTGGTGCCAATACGACCCGGATCACGGATGGTGCACTTCATGCCGGTCTTAGCCACGGTGATTTCCGAGCAGCTACCGGTTTCCTTGCTCTGGAAGCCGGCAGATTCCAGCGTCGGAGTCTTACCGTTGCTGACTTCCATTTCGAACTGGGTCTTGTGCGAGGCCAGGTCGGCCAGCGCAGCGGTGACCTTCGACTTCGAGGTGTAGTCCTGGTAGGCGGGCAGTGCGATGGCGGCCAGGATGGCGATGATCGCGACGACGATCATCAGTTCGATAAGGGTGAAGCCCTTCTGGTTCTTCATTGGTACATCCCCAAGATAGTGGTGGTTGAGTTCAGTGCACGGGATCGGACCGGACAACGCCGGTTGAGCGGGCCCCGCGCCCTGCGGGTGGATCAACGCAGGTTGCGTGCCAACCCCGGCACGCCTCCCCCTGGATTTCCCCGCGCCCATGATGGCAGCAATTTCGCGGATGGGAACCCCCCGCTTCCGAATCTGCGATGGACGCGGCAATGTGACGCAGTACGTCACCTTTGGTCGGCACCCGGCACGAAATCGCACGCTGGGCCGCCTGCCAACTGCCCATCCGCCCTTGAACCCGCTACCATCGATGGCTAGTTACCCGCCTGGGGATGGCGGGTCTTGGGGAGCCAACATGTCTGTCAGTCGCAGTGCGATCAAGAAAGAGCCGGTGGCGCGCGCCACCATGGAGCTGCAGCCGTTTGTCTGGGAGGGGACCGACAAGCGGGGCGTGAAGATGAAGGGCGAGCAGCTGGCCAAGAACGCCAACCTGCTGCGCGCCGAGCTGCGCCGCCAGGGCATCAACCCGGGCCAGGTCAAGCCCAAGCCGAAGCCGCTGTTCGGCGCCGCCGGCAGCCCGGTCAAGCCCAAGGACATCGCCTTCTTCAGCCGGCAGATGGCCACGATGATGAAATCCGGCGTGCCGATCGTGTCGGCGCTGGACATCATCGCCAGCGGGCACAAGAACCCGCGGATGAAGAAGCTGGTCGACACCATCCGCACCGACATCGAGGGCGGCTCCTCGATGTACGAGGCGATCAGCAAGCACCCGGTGCAGTTCGACGAGCTGTACCGCAACCTGGTGCGGGCCGGCGAAGGTGCCGGCGTTCTGGAAACCGTGCTGGACACGGTGGCCACCTACAAGGAGAACATCGAAGCGCTGAAGGGCAAGATCAAGAAAGCGCTGTTCTACCCGATCATGGTGGTGGTGGTGGCCATGCTGGTCAGCGGCATCATGCTGGTGTTCGTGGTGCCGCAGTTCGAGGACGTGTTCAAGAGCTTTGGTGCCGAGCTGCCCGCCTTCACCCAGATGGTGGTGAACCTTTCGAGATTCATGGTGTCGTGGTGGTGGCTGATGCTGCTGGTCGCGATCGGTACGGCGGTCGCCTTGGTCATGTCCTACAAGCGCTCGCCGAAGATGCAGCATGCGATGGACCGGCTCGTGCTGAAGGTGCCGGTGATCGGGCAGATCATGCACAACAGCGCCATCGCCCGCTTCTCGCGCACCACCGCGGTGACCTTCAAGGCCGGCGTACCGCTGGTGGAGGCGCTGGGCATCGTGGCCGGTGCTACCGGCAACACCGTGTACGAAGAGGCGGTGCTGCGCATGCGCGACGACGTCTCGGTGGGTTACCCGGTGAACATGTCGATGAAACAGACCAACCTGTTCCCGCACATGGTCATCCAGATGACCGGCATCGGCGAAGAGGCTGGTGCGCTGGACGCCATGCTGTTCAAGGTGGCCGAGTACTATGAGCAGGAGGTCAACAATTCGGTGGATGCCCTGAGCAGCCTGCTGGAACCGATGATCATGGTGTTCATTGGTACCATTGTGGGCGGCATGGTGATTGCCATGTACCTTCCCATCTTCAAACTCGGCGCCGTCGTCGGATAACACATACATGGCTTTTCTCGACCAGCATCCTGGCCTCGGCTACCCCGCCGCGGCCGCCTTCGGACTGCTGCTGGGCAGTTTCCTGAACGTCGTCATCCTGCGCCTGCCCAAGCGGCTGGAATGGCAGTGGAAGCGCGATGCGCGCGAAGTCCTGGAGGAACCGGACTTCTATGAACCGCCCCCACCGGGGATCGTGGTCGAGCCGTCGCACTGCCCGCACTGCAAGCACAAGCTGAGCTGGTACGAGAACATCCCGCTGTTCAGCTGGATCATCCAGGGCGGCAAGTGCCGCCACTGCAAGGCACCGATCTCGCTGCAGTACCCGCTGGTGGAGGCGCTGACCTCACTGCTGGTGGTGGCCTGCGTCTGGCAGTTCGGCTTCGGCTGGCAGGGTTTCGGCGCCATCGTGCTGACCTGCTTCCTGATCGCGCTGTCCGGCATCGATCTGCGCACCCAGCTGCTGCCCGACCAGCTCACCCTGCCGCTGATGTGGCTGGGGCTGATAGGCAGCATCGACAACCTGTACATGCCGGCCAAGCCCGCCCTGGTGGGCGCGGCGGTGGGCTATCTGTCGCTGTGGACGGTCTGGTGGCTGTTCAAGCAGCTGACCGGCAAGGAGGGCATGGGCCACGGCGATTTCAAGCTGCTGGCAGCGCTGGGCGCCTGGTGCGGGCTGAAGGGCATTCTGCCGATCATCCTGCTGTCGTCGGTGCTGGGCGCCATCATCGGCTCGATCTGGCTGTACAGCCGGGGCCGTGACCGCGCCACGCCGATTCCGTTCGGCCCTTACCTGGCCATTGCCGGCTGGTTGTACTTCATGTGGGGCGCGCCGCTGGTGGAGCAGTACATGGTGATGAGCGGGCTGCGCTGAGGGGAGTCCCCATGAGCCGCTATGTGGTTGGCCTGACCGGTGGCATCGCCTCGGGCAAGAGTGAAGTGACCCGGCGCTTCGAAGCGCTGGGCATCGTGGTGGCCGACGCCGACCTGGCCGCCCGGGCCGTGGTGGCTGCCGACAGCCCGGCGCTGGCCCGCATTGCCGAGCGTTTCGGCGCCGACATGCTGCTGGCCGACGGCAACCTGGACCGGGCCCGCCTGCGCGCCCACGTCTTTGCCGATCCGGCCGAGCGGACAGCGCTGGAAGCCATCACCCACCCGGCCATCCGCCTGCTGATGCAACAGCAGTGCGAGCAGGCTGAGAGCCCCTATGCGATTGCGGCCATTCCGCTGCTGACCGAGGTGGGCGGGCGGAAGGCCTACCCTTGGCTGGACCGGGTGCTGCTGGTGGATGCTCCGGAAGCCGTGCAGCACGCCCGCCTGATGCAGCGCGATGGCATTGATGCTGCGCTGGCCGACCGGATGATTGCTGCGCAGGCCAGCCGTGCGCAGCGCTTGGCACTGGCCGATGACGTAGTGGTCAATGATGGGCAGCCGGAGGACCTGCAGGTGCAGGTGGAACAGCTGCATGCGCGGTATCTGGGCTTGGCCGGGGCTTGAGGCCTGGTTGCCGGCCAGCGGCCGGCACTACCAAAGCGCATCCATGCGTGGCGTGGATCTACTCCAGCTGCTGGCGGGCGCCACCCTGCTCCCGCGCGATTTCGGCAGCGTGCAGCAGCTGGATCAGGGTATTCAGGCCGGCAAGCGTGCGGCTGAGACCAGCCATCGTGGCGGCCTGCGCCGGGCTGGCCCCCTGCACATCCAGCCGCTGGCCGTCGGCAGCGTCGCGGCCATCCATGCGCGCCAGAAGGGCGGGCAGCAGGTCCCTGGGGTCATCCAGCAGAACTTCGGCCCGCTCGGCGACGTCGGCAGGCAGCAGGTGGGCGGCATCGCCGATCAGGGCGTGCAACTGGGGGAACAGCGGGCGGGCGGACATGGTGAAGCTCCTCGCAGACAGCAGGCCACCTGCAGATGCAAGGTGGCGGACGGTGCGGGTTGGCGTACCGGAGACCCAACAACTCAAAAGCGAAGGAAAAATAGACTCCAGCGGATTCTGGCGAATCCCCACGCACCGTCCGCCAAAGCGAGGGCAGACGATGCATTTTCCATGATGAGCTAGAGCACATCCGGAGCTTTTGATTTGTTGGTTTTTTTCAGGACGCCAATCCCGGCCAAGGCACCTGCCCCGGCCAGGTCATCAGGCCATCACCGCGCACGGCGATCTGTAAGGAAATTCCCAAGTGCGGCGCGGGCTTGCCAATGCGTGCGTTGGAACACGCGCGGGGCGCGGCAGCGATCACGGTGGTGTCGTGTCGGGCCTGTGATGCGATGTTCGCGTGCGGGGGATTCAGTGTCACAAGCGACACAGGGCGTGATGCAAGGTCGGCAGGGTCCGTGCCGACCAAGGTCGGCACCCACCCAAGCAGGGGTGCTTACAACGGCTTCGGCGAGAACGTCAGGGTGGCGATCACGCCACGCTCGCCACCGGGGCGCACGCTCACCTGCCAGCCGTACAGGTCGCACAGACGGCTGACGATCGACAGGCCGATGCCGCCTCCCTGCGAATGACCAGCGTGCGTGCCGCGGTAGCCACGCTGGAACAGCTTGGCCGCATCTTCCTCGCTCAGGCCCGGGCCGCTGTCGGTCACCGACACCGAATTGGCGCCCACGAAGACGCGTACTTCGCCATCCTGCGAGTACTTCACCGCGTTGCCGATCAGGTTGCCCAACGCCACCGACAGCGCCGCCTCGGGTGCATCGATCACCAGGTTGCGCTCGCCTTCCAGCAGCAGCTCCAGCGGCTTGCCACCCAGCTGCGCGCGGTGCGCATCCAGCAGCTGCTCGGCCACGCGGGCCACGTTGCTGGTGCCCTGCCCGCGCTCGTTGCGCGACAGCAGCAGCAGTGCGCCGATCAGGTCGCTGCACTGCTGCTCGGCACGCTGGATACGCTGCAGGCGCTGCAGCACCTTCTCGTCCAGGCCGGGCCGGGTCAGCAGCAGCTCGGTGGCACCGCGGATCACTGCCAGCGGCGTGCGCAGTTCATGGCTGACGTCTGCATTGAACTCGCGATCGCGCTGCACCACTTCGGTCAGCCGCGAGGAGTAGTCGTCCAGCGCCTGGGCCAGCTGCCCCACCTCGTCATCGGGAAAGCGCGGCGCCAAGGGCTCGGGCTCACTGGTACCGCCGCGGTACGCACGCAGCCGCGCGGCCAGGTCCGACACCGGCTTCATCACCTTCGACGCCGACCACCAGCCCAGCACCAGCGACAGCACGCTGAACACCAGCACCGACAACACCAGCGCGCGGTTGAGCTGCTTGCCGCCGCGCACGCTGTCGGTCATGTCATAGGCGAGGAAGAACCAGGCGTCGGGCGTCTTCCGCACGGCCAGCTTGTAGGAATAGGGTTCGCCGTGTTCGTCGCCGCTGACGCTGTGGATGCCATCGGAGAAGCCCGCCCACTGCGCGCGTTCTTCGCGCACCCGGTCGAACTTGTCCTTGGAATAGGCATACGCACGGATCTGCAGCACCGGCGCGTCCGGGTTGTGGCCCGGGTGTTCGTAGTAGCGCCGCGCGTACTCGTCGATGTTGCGGTTCATCAGCTCTTCCACCAGCTGGTTTTCCACGCGCAGGCGGGCCCAGTTGGTGGCGAACGCGAACAGTGTCGTCAGGCAGAAGCCCAACAACACGAACGAGACGATGATGCGGCTGCGCAGGCGCCGCCGGTATGGCGTGCGCCGGCGCTCCCCCTTGGCTGCCACGGAATCAGGCTTCCGGGGTGGCGATGCGGTATCCGATGCCATGGCGGGTCTGGATCAGCGGCACTTCAAACGGCTTGTCGACCACCGCACGCAGGCCATGGATATGCACGCGCAGCGAATCCGAATCGGGCAGTTCCTCGCCCCACACGCGGGTTTCCAGCTCCTGGCGGGTCACCACCGCCGGTGCCGCTTCCATCAGCGCCTGCAGGATCTTCAGCGCGGTCGGGTTGAGCTGCAGCAGCTTGCCCTGGCGGCGCACTTCCAGCGTATCCAGGTTGTATTCCAGGTCGCCGGTTTCCAGCACGCGGGTCTGCACGCCCTTGCCGCGGCGCGACAGGGCGTTCAGACGCACTTCCACTTCCTGCAGCGCGAACGGCTTGATCAGGTAGTCATCGGCACCGGAATCGAAGCCGGCCAGCTTGTTGTCCAGCGAATCGCGGGCCGTCAGCATCAGCACCGGGGTCTGCTTGCGCGCTTCATTGCGCAGTTTGCGGCAGACTTCGATGCCGTCCATGCCTGGCAGGTTGAGATCCAGCACGATCGCGTCGAACTCGTGCACCACGGCCAGATGCAGGCCGGTGACCCCGTCAGCCGCGAAGTCCACCGTATGCCCCCGGTCCTCCAGATAGTCGCCCAGGTTGGCCGCAATGTCGCTGTTGTCTTCGATTACCAGGATTCTCACTGTCACCTCTAATTGACTGTACTGCCGGCGCGCATGACCTGCCTCATGTCCTGCTGTGCCCGTTCCTTCTGCCGAGCGCGCTCGGCAACGGTCATGCACTGCGTCGTGGTCCGGTTGGAACCGATGGGCTTTTCACGTTGGCATATTAGACGACTATCTTCACGCGCCTGTGTCAAAACCGTGTTCACGACCTGCTGATCGTTGAAGACCTGGGTTTGCACCGGTTCAGGCATGGAATCGCGTGCCGGGTACTGCTCCACCGCTGCGCGCATGCGTGCCAGGGCGTCGTTGACGCGGGTGCGCTCGTCCTGCTTGAGTTCCGAATAGGTTTCGCCGTCCTTGAGCTCCACCTCGATACGCGCGATCTGCTGCTGCAGCGGCTGGCCGGGCACGAACACGTCCTTGCCCCTGGATGCCGATGCGGTACTGACCAGGGCGAGTCCTGACAACAGGACGGCCGACATCAAAGCCTGTTTCATGGCAAACAAATCCTTGTCTGTGGCGAATCCCGACTCTATTCGCACCCCCTTCACGCCAGCAAGTGCCAATGGTCGGGGCAGCGGAAGCCCTACCGCGAGCTGGCAGGGTTGAAGTTGTTGAAGGTGCGCTGGTCGTTCAACAGCGCCTTGCCCTTTTCCTCGATCCGGCGGCGCTCGGCCACCGTCAGGCAGCGGCTTTTGGGCATGTTGCTGCCGGTGCTGCGCGTGTGCTGGCAGATCTGCCGGCTGTCCTCGTGGGCGCGGGTGAGCAGGGTATTGATCCGCTCCTGGTCGTTGAAGACCTCCCCCTGCACCTGCGGCGGCAGTTCCTGCACGCTCTGGTGGCCGCCCATCCGCGCGGTGATCCGGGCCAGCGCTTCGCGCACGGTGCTGCGGTCATCAGCGGAAATCTCGCTGTAATCGCCATCATCCAGGGCTTTTTCGACCTGGCGCACCTGCTCGGCCACCGGCGACTGCCGGTCCATCTGCACAACGGATTTCTCCGGCTTGGCCGCAGCAGATCCGGCCAGGCCCAGCAACAACGCGATCATCGTGATGCGGTACATCGCCAGCCTCCGATCCATCCAGGAACGATGGGGGCCACTCTACGGCCGTCACGCCACCCCCACAAGGGACAGCGGGCAGGCATAAAAAAGACCCAGGCGGTGCCCCCGCCTGGGTCTGAAGTTGTATCCCGATACCGATCCTGCTGAGAGGCAGAGCTGCGGTTCGCTGAAGCCTACGCGTGGGCCGATTAAAGGCTTGTTAAAGCCGGCCTCATCCGCCCGTGAGAATCTCAAGCCGCTGAATAATCAGGGTTTTTTAAGCTTCTCGACGTGCTCGATGATGCGCGTGGCCACGTCCACCCCGCAGGCGGCCTCGATCCCTTCCAGCCCCGGCGTTGAATTGACCTCCAGCACCAGCGGGCCGCGCGCGGAGCGGATCAGGTCCACCCCGCACACCGACAGTCCCAGCGCCTTGGCCGACCGCACCGCCACCTGCTGCTCGGCACGGCTGGCCTTGGCCGCCACCGCCGTACCCCCGGCATGCAGGTTGGAGCGGAAGTCACCTTCCGGCGCCTGCCGCTGCATCGAGGCAACCACCTGGTCACCGACCACGAAGCAGCGCAGATCGGCGCCCTTGGCCTCGCCGATGAATTCCTGCATCAGGAAATTGGCGTACAACCCGCGCAGGGCCTCGACAATGCCGCGCGAGGCGCTGGCCTTCTCGGTAAGGATCACGCCGCGCCCCTGGGTACCCTCATTGAGCTTCACCACATGCGGCGGTGGGCCCAGCATGGACAACAGGTCGACGGTGTCGTCGGGGTTGTCGCCGAACACAGTTACCGGCATGTCGATGCCCTTGGCCGCCAGCAGCTGGTGTGCGCGCAGCTTGTCGCGCGAACGCAGGATCGCGTCGGACGGATTCGGGGTGCGTGCACCCATCAGTTCGAACTGGCGCAGCACGGCCGTGCCATAGCGGGTGATCGAGGCACCGATGCGCGGGATGACCATGTCCACGCCGGTCATCGGCCGGCCCTTGTAATGCATCGAAAAGCCATCGGCGGCAATGCGCATGTAGCAGCGCAGCGGATCGAGGATGCGCACGGTGTGGCCGCGCGCGCGCGCCGCCTCGACCAGCCGGCGGGTGGAATACAGGGAACTGTTGCGGGACAGGATGGCGAGCTTCATCGCGGCAGGATCGGGCGGCAGGCGCGCAGCATAGCGCGGGCGTGTGGCGGGTGGATGATGCCCTGCGGCGTGGCTTGCTCAGGCGCAGGCGGCACACTGCGGGGGCAGGCCAGACCGCAAGGAAACCCGATGTCGATCACCGTATTCCCGCGCTTCTCCGAAGTGGATGTACTCGGCCACGTCACCAACACCGCCCTGCCCGTCTGGTTCGAGGAAGGCCGCCAGGAGATCTTCCGGCATTTCAGCCACGAGGCCAGCATGCGCGACCTGGCACTGATCCTGCGCCGCTACGAGATCGACTTCCTGCAGCAGATACAGGCGGGACACGAAGTGCGCATCGAGACCCGGATCGAGAGCATTGGCCGCTCCTCGCTGTCGATCGTGCAACAGGCGTTCCAGTTCGAGGCCCTGGTAGCCAGCGGGCGCTGCGTGATGGTTCATTTCGACTACACGGCCAACGCCTCGCGCGAGATCGATGCGGAGCAGCGCCAGGCGTTGTCGGGGCTGTTCACCGAGGAATATGCACAGTCGCTGCGGGAAACGAGCGCGCGCGCCGCCGAGGCCTGATCAGCGCGAGGGAAGGCGCAGCCTGAAGCGCCCATCACGGGCGCGCAGCGCCAACCCGGTTTCACGCCATTCCACAGGCAGCTCCAAGGCTGTGTGGCGCGTGGGGTTTCGATGGACGGCATCGGACTCCCAGCGTTCCTCATAGGCTTCGCACTGCAGTGTGCCGTCATCGTCAGCATCGATCACATTGATCCAGGCCATGCTCCGGGCCTTGCCGAAGCCCCCCATCGCATGACGGGCAAAGGCTTGCCAACGACCCTGCCAGCAGACAAGCCACACGCCCTCGATGGGTCGCAGGTTCTCATCAAGCACACTGCCGGCCACCACCAGGCAGCGTCCCGACGGGCTCGCGATCACGGTCTCCAGATCACAGGCATGGCGACCACTGGAGGTCTCGTCAAGGTAAAGGGCATACGGGCAGATGCACGCGAACAGGGCCGGATGCGCAGTCACGCGCAGATCATCGGGAAGCAGCGGGACCGCGCGCAGCACCCGGGCATCAGGCAGGACGTGCCTCAGCTCCCGCGGCAATCCGGCGGCCAGCGCCGGATGTCCGTGCTCCAACCATAGGCCTCGGCAGGAATGCAGCTGGGTCACGCCGCCGGACTGGCTGCGCAGCCACGACGCCGCCCCCGCCTCCCCATCGATCTGCAGGCGCTCGCCCAGCTGCTGCCGGAACTGGCCGGGATCAGCCGCAAGCACCTGCACCGTCTTTTGGCGCTCGTCGTAGACGATCACTGCTTCGCATCGATCAACATACCCGCTGGCCAGGCGCAGCGCGCCTCCCGGCAGGTCCTGCCATTCACCACTGGCATCACGACTGCCTCCAGTGGATACGCCTTCGACGATGGCGCCATCGCGCAGCATCTGCGTGCTGTACGCCGGTCCGCCCATGCCCAGCTCGCCCCAATCCAACAGCACATCATGTGCGGGCGGCCGTTCGGCAAAGGGCTTCATCGATCGCGAGCGCAGTCGTGAACCGCCCACGGCATTGCCGACCAGATCGATTCGCTGCAGCGCGCCCCCCAACGCAAGGCACACGGCAAGGCCGGCAATCACTCCCAAAGGCGACCACCAGGCCACACAGACGGCGACCAGGGCCAGGAACGGCAACCACTGGGTGTAGCGCCGCAGGGCGGTTCGATCAAGGGACATGCGGATGAGAGAGGCGCCCCAGCGAACCGTCGACGTCTTCAATGCCGATCCGATCGATTGCGGCCGATGCCGGTTCAAGCATCCTGCGCTCCTGGAACGGCGCCAAATCGATTCTCTTCCTCGCTCCCGGGAAGCAGCATGACCGGAAAGAGGACGAACACCCCCAAGGGAATGAACGCGATCACGGTGTACCAGCCTGACTCGTCGATGTCGTGCAATCTCCTCACGGTCAGGGCCAGCATCGGAGGCAGGAAGACGAAGACAGCGCAGACGGTCATGACCCATCCCACCTTCCACAGGATCTCGGACGTTTCCCAATCCAACGACAGGTACCCGACCAGCCAGTAACCGCGATCCATCACGCTGTAGCTCACCGCCATCACGAACCCGGCCAGCAGCGATTACGACCAGAACTCCCGCCGGTCGGATCGTCCGGAAAAATCAAAGCATCGCCTGATGGGCACAAGTGCAGCGATCATTCACGCTCCGGGCAACGGATGTTGGGCGTCAACAGCTGACGATCTTCTAGCATTGCGAAGCCAAGCATCAACTGAACCCCGCAGCTCGACCGGCCCCGGGAGGCCACAGCAGCCGCAGCTGCAGCAGGGCAGTTCCCGTCCTGCAGGCTCTGCGCAAGGATGCATTCGGACACGACCGATCCGGCCAAGGGATGTTTGCGAAGCGACGTCCAGCCCTGGCATTCACCGGGCATCTCGACCGGGATCCATGCGCGGAAAAGCGGGGTTCGGATATCGCGGAGCGTCTGCCTGATGCAGACCGCTGGAGACATGGAGCGGGCGATGGGAATCGAACCCACGTCAGTAGCTTGGGAAGCTACAGCTCTACCATTGAGCTACGCCCGCGTTGCGGTGGGAAGTCTATGCGCTGGGCCCCGTGTTGCGCAATGGTGCCCATCGCATCAGGCCGGGGTCACAGCCCTCTCGCTGCCGAGAGGGCCGACCCCGCCTGGTTTCTGCTTAGAAGGTGCCGCTGAAGTTGGCGAACAGCGTTGCGTCCTGGGCACGCTTCTGCCCGGCCGAAGCGCTCAGGCCGAAGTTGCTCTGCAGCCCGAACAGTTCGGTGCGGGCGCCCAGCACGACGGTCGCGTAGTCCTTGTCGAACTTCAGGCCCGGCACACGGTAGCTGCCCAGTTCCGGCAGGGTCTGCAGCCACGCGCTGCCCTGCTTGGTGTCTTCGAACTCATGGTCGTAGGTCAGCTGCGCGTACGGCTTGAGGGTGCCGCCATCGAAGCGGGCCTGCCAACCGATGCGACCAACGGTCGAATCAACGTTCTGGCGGTCGTAGCCCAGCGCGGTGGCCAGGGTGCCGGCCGCAGCGCTTTCGGTGTAACCATCGATCTTCACCTTCTGCCAGATCACCGAAGCGATCGGACCGTGACGGAAGCCGCCTTCGGTGCCGAACTCGTAACCGGCGTTCAAGGCGGCGGTCAGGTTGCTGCCGTCCGGCGAACCACCGTGCTCGCGGGTGGCCGGGCCGAGCTGGACCTTGCGGTTCACGTCATACGACAGCCAGGTGTAGCTGACCTGGCCGTTCACCCAGATGCGATCGCCGTACCAGCCGGCGAACAGGCCGGCGGTGGTGTCCTTCTGGGTGAAATCGCCACGGCTGTTGCCGAAGTCGGCGTTGAGGCGGCCGAAGCCAGCGAAGCCGCCGACCACCATGCCGTCGCGCGCCCAGTCGATGCCGAACAGGCCGGCCGGCGCCAGGCCGTCGTACAGATCCGCGTGGTCGTAGCGCTGCAGGTCACCGCGGACGCCGCCCCACCAGGACAGGCCGTCGGCCGGACGACCGCCCAGGTGCATGCTGACCTGATCGGCACGCGAACGACCGATGGTCTGTGCCGAGTGGCTCAGCACCTGCTGCAGGCGCGGGGCTTCCAGCACCGAGACCGCGTACTGGCCCAGCAGCTGGTGGCCCGCCGTGGTCGGATGCACGCCATCGGCGAACAGATAGGTGTTGGCCGCATCCGGGCTGACGTAGCTGGTCGGATTGCAGGTCAGGATGCTCTGAGTCGAATTGGCCGGATCGATCTTGCAGGCGGTGCTGGTGACGTTGGTGAAGCCGTACATGGCCGGATTGGCGGCGACTTCGCCCAGCACGGTGAAGGTATCGAGCGGGATGAACTCGATGCCGGCCTGCTTCAGGCCACCATAAAGAGCCTTGTTGTAGCCGGCTGACAGCGCGGTGGCGGTGGCCGCGTTCGGGCCGCGGAAGGCCGGAGTCAGGCCGACGTTCGGCAGGTTCGGCACCAGCACGTACTGCGCACCGGCCTGCTTCAGCGCACCCACCAGAGCGATCTGGTCGGTGACGGCGGCGCCGATGATGGCCTGTGCCTGCGCCGGTGCAGCTGCGGCGGCGAACAGGTCATTGGCGCCGCCCCACACCGTGTACAGGACATTGCCGTCAGCCTTGCCGCCGTTGGCGGCCAGATAACGGGCCGCCTGCGACTTCAGCGAGGGGATAGTCCCCATTGCGCTCGGCACGTCCACGCCAACGCGGGCACCACCGACCGCGTAATTGTCACCGCTCTGGCCGTTGCCATTGGCGGCGCCATTGAGGCCATAGTAGTTGGCGACCTGCTGCGACCACACCCAGCCCGGGTTGGTGGTGAACTGGCCGGTCACCGGACGCACATCGGCCGGCAGCAGCGGGCGGAAATAGCCGGCATCGGTCAGGCTGTCGCCGAAGAACACGGCCTTGGAATACGGGGATTCGCCTGCCATGGCCGGAAGCGCGGCCAGCGCGATCGCGGCCGCCATCAGGGTGCGGATCGGGCGTTTGCTGAGCAGCATGAAAAAACTCCTGTGGGGATATCGTTGAGGACCCGGCGGACGTACGCCGGCGCACGGTGAATGGTTTCACTGCGCCGCGTTTTGCTCACGCTGCGCCGCCGCATGGATTGTCGCCCGATCGCCGGGAAACCTGCTGTGCCGGAGCTGGCGCCCCGTTCAATTTGCAAGTGTTCCGATCCCGGCGGGCTATCGGCGACAATGCACGGATGAACATCCAGCTCAATGGCGAACCCCGCGCCCTGCCCGCTTCGGCAACCCTCCACGACCTGCTCGAGGCCGAACAGTTGCTGCAGCGCCGGGTGGCGGTCGAGGTCAACGGCGAGATCGTCAGCCGCAGCCGCCACGGCGAGCACGTCCTGGCCGAAGGCGACGTGGTGGAGATCGTGCACGCGTTGGGCGGGGGCTGAGACCTCCGGGTGGTGCCGGCCGCTGGCCGGCAATCCGACGCTGTCAGGCACCCTGCATGTGCCGGCCAGCGGCCGGCACTACCCTCGCCCTCCTGCGGACAGCACCGCCTTGCGTGATCCCATCTTCAGGCGGATAGGCGATAATCGCGCCATGAACGTTCATGTCTCCCCCGATTCGCTGGTGATCGCCGGCAAGACCTATGGCTCGCGGCTGCTGACCGGCACCGGCAAGTTCAAGGATCTGGAAGAAACCCGCCTGGCCACCGAGGCCGCGGGCGCCCAGATCGTCACCGTGGCGATCCGCCGCACCAACATCGGGCAGAACCCGGGCGAGCCGAACCTGCTCGACGTGCTGCCGCCGGAGCGCTACACCATCCTGCCCAACACCGCCGGCTGCTACACCGCCGAAGATGCCGTGCGCACCTGTCGCCTGGCCCGTGAGCTGCTGGACGGCCACAACCTGACCAAGCTGGAAGTGCTGGGCGACCAGAAGTCGCTGTACCCGGACGTGGTGCAGACCCTCAAGGCCGCCGAACAGCTGGTCAAGGACGGTTTCGAGGTGATGGTCTACACCTCCGATGACCCGATCCTGGCCAAGCGCCTGGAAGAGATCGGCTGCGCCGCGGTGATGCCGCTGGCCGCGCCGATCGGTTCGGGCCTGGGCATCCAGAACAAGTACAACCTGCTGCAGATCATCGAAGACGCCAAGGTGCCGATCATCGTCGACGCCGGCGTGGGCACCGCCTCCGACGCGGCGATTGCGATGGAGCTGGGCTGCGACGGCGTGCTGATGAACACCGCCATTGCCGGTGCACGCCACCCGGTGCTGATGGCCAGCGCCATGCGCAAGGCAGTCGAGGCCGGCCGCGAAGCCTTCCTGGCCGGGCGCATTCCGCGCAAGCGCTATGCCAGCGCGTCCTCGCCGGTGGATGGGTTGATCGGCTGATGACCAATCCTTTCGACAGCGCCGGTTCCAAGGCCCCGCCCAAGCCCTTCACCGTCAGCGAGGGCCGCCGCGAGGTGCGCAGCTTCGTGTTGCGTCAGGGCCGTTTCACTCCCGCCCAGCAGCGCGCGTTCGACGAACGCTGGCCGCGCTTCGGCATCGACTACAACGGCCAGCCGCGTGACCTGGACGCCACCTTCGGCCGCCCGGCGCGCAAGGTGCTGGAAATCGGCTTCGGCAACGGTGCCGCGCTGCGCTTCGCCGCCCAGCACGACCCGTCGCGCGATTACATCGGCATCGAGGTGCACGCCCCGGGCGTGGGCCGCCTGCTGAACGCGCTGGCCGAGGACAACGCCGACCACGTGCGCCTGTACCACCACGATGCCGTGGAGGTGCTGCAGAACGAGATCGCCGACGGCGCGCTGGATGAAGTGCGCATCTACTTCCCGGACCCGTGGCACAAGAAGCGCCACAACAAGCGCCGCCTGCTGCAGCCGGCGTTCGCCGACCTGCTGGTGCGCAAGCTGCGCCCGGGTGGCCGCCTGCACTGCGCGACCGACTGGGAAGACTACGCTGAGCAGATGTGGGACGTGCTCGATGCCACTGCCGGCCTGGTCAACCGTGCCGGCCCGCGTGGCAGCGTGCCGCGCCCGGACTGGCGCCCGCAGACCCACTTCGAGACCCGCGGCCAGAAGCTCGGCCACGGCGTCTGGGACCTGTTGTACGACCGCACCTGATCAACGCCTGAGGACGCCGCGCCCCACATGGATACCGCGCTGACGCTGACCAACGACATGAAGCTCGTGCTCGGGCTGGTCGGCTTCACGATGGCGATGTTCCTGTTCGAGCGCATCCGCGCCGATGTGGTCGCGCTGGTGGTACTGGTGGTGCTCGGTGTCACCGGCCTGATCGCGCCGGAGGAGATCTTCGGCGGCTTCTCCGGTAACGCGGTGATGAGCATCATCGCCACCACCATCCTCGGTGCGGGCCTGGACCGCACCGGGGCACTGAACCGGCTGGCCGCGTGGCTGCTGCGGCGCGGCCATGGCGTCGAGCAGCGGCTGCTGATGATGACCACGGCCATTGCCGGCCTGAACTCCTCTTTCATGCAGAACCCGTCGGTGATGGCGCTGTACCTGCCGGTCGCCTCGCGACTGGCAGCGCGCACGGGCCTGACCCTGCAGCGCCTGCTGCTGCCGATCTCGGCGGCGATCGTGATGGGCGGCGCGCTGACTATGGTCGGCAACTCGCCGCTGATCCTGCTGAACGACCTGCTGGCCTCGGCCAACAACAACCTGCCCTCGGGCCTGGCCACCATCGAGCCGCTGCGCATGTTCGCGCCGCTGCCGATCGGCGTGGCGCTGCTGATCGCCTCGCTGCTGTATTTCCGCTACTACGGCGACCGCAAGCTGATCGAGGAAGAGAACCTGGCCAACGACGGGGTCACCCCGGCGCGCACCGAAAGCTACTTCGCCAAGACCTATGGCATTGAAGGCGATGTGTTCGAGCTGGTGGTCAGTGCCGAAAGCCCGCTGGTCGGCATGACCCTGGGCGAGGCCGAGAACCTGCACGATGCCCCGCTGCTGCTGGCCCTGAAAACCGGCAACGACACCCGCCTGGCGCCGCCGGCGGAAATGCGCATCTGGGTCGGCAGCGTGCTCGGTGCGATGGGCCCGCGCGAGCAGATCAACGACTTCGCGCAGAACCAGTTCCTGCGCATGTCTTCGCGCCTGAAGCACCTGGGCGACCTGTTCAACCCGAGCCGTGCCGGTATTTCCGAGGCGGTGGTGCCGCCGACCTCGAACGTGATCGGCAAGAGCGCCGCGGACCTGCGTCTGCGCAAGGAGCGTGGTATCAGCCTGCTGGCGATCAACCGCGACAAGCAGGTGATCCGCGAGGACGTGCGCGATGTGCAGCTGCGCGCCGGCGACATGCTGGTCTTCCACAGCATCTGGACCGACCTGGCGCAGGCCGCGCGCAGCCGCGACTTCGTGGTGGTCACCGACTATCCCACCGGTGAGCAGCGCCCGCACAAGTTCAAGATCGCCATGACGATCTTCGCGCTGACCATCCTGATCGCGCTGACCAGCAAGCTGCCGGTGGCGCTGACGCTGATGACCGGCGTGGCCGGCATGCTGCTGACCGGCGTGCTGCGCATGGACGAGGCGTATGCCTCGATCAACTGGAAAACGGTGTTCATGATGGCCGGGCTGATTCCGCTCGGTTGGGCGATGGATTCCAGCGGCGCGGCGGCGTGGGTAGCCGGGCATACGATCGACAAGCTGCCTACCGGCATCCCGGTGTGGGTGCTGGAGGTGGCGCTGGCGCTGTTGACCACGGCGTTTTCGCTGGTGATCAGCCATGTGGGCGCGACCATCGTGATGGTGCCCATTGCGGTGAACCTGGCGCTGGCGGCGGGTGGCAACCCGACCGCGTTCGCGCTGATCGTGGCGCTGTCGGCGTCCAACAACCTGATGACGGCCTCCAACCCGGTGATCTCGATGATCACCGGCCCGGCCAACTACACCCCGCGCGAGATGTGGCGGGTCGGCGGCCCGCTGTCCCTGATCTACACCTGCGTGGTGGTGCTGATGATCAACCTGATGTTCTGAGAGTTGGGTTTGTTGGCAGGGCTGCGCCCTGCACCCCGGTAGTGCCGGCCGCTGGCCGGCAACATCAACGGCAAAAGCGTGCATTCCGTGGGATGGCGGTGCACTGTGGGTTTGCGGGGACGCCGTAAACCCATCCATGGGGGCTTGGTCGCGGCATCCATGCCGCTCACACCCCGCAAACCCACAGTGCCCCGCCTTCGACGGTTTCACGAGGCTGGTGGTGGGTGCCGACCGTTGGTCGGCACGGATCTCGCTCTGGTAGCTGTCGACCTTGGTCGACACCGTAGATCCACGCCATGCGTGGATGAATCTCTGGATACCCATTGATGTGGATACCCATTGATCCTGTGGGTGCGAACCTTGGTTCGCACACCGGTTACATCAGGCCAGGTAAATCTGCCCGTCGCGCACGTCCACCGGTACGGCGCGCAGTCTGTCGCCCTTGCACGGGCCGGCAATGCAGTCGCCGCTGTCCAACGTGAACGAGGCGCCATGCGCGGCGCACACCAGGTGGCCCTCGCGGCTCTTCAGGAACTGGCCCGGGGCCCAGTCCAGGCGGCGGCCGGCGTGCGGGCAGATGTTCAGGAACGCGCGCACCTGCGCACCGTCGCGGTACAGCACCAGCGATTCGGCATCGCCATCAACCACCGCTTCGACCTCGGCAAACGCGCCATCGGCAATGGCATCAAGGGCGATCAGGGCGGCAGGGGCAGTCATGGCGAAGGCTCGGACAGTAAACCCGCATTGTCGCACGCCCACTCAGGTGACTGGCTGCGACATGAACACAAGTCATTGATCCGTAATAAGCACAGGCTATATTTAACGAGTTTTTCACTCAATGACAGTGGCGCGTCCCGATACTCTGGTTTCGCTGATCCCAGCCTATCGAGTCGCCATGTTCAATCGCGCATCCGCCTTCAACCAGTTCCGCACCCTGTTCGCGCCGCGCAAGCCGCGCCACCCGCTGGTGCGCGTTGCCGTGGGCCTGCTTGGCCTGGCGATCCTGGCCGCGATGGTGTTCATCGGCGTGTTCGTCGGTGCGGCGATGATCCTGGTGGGCCTGGCGTGGAAGCTGCTGGCCTCGCGCAAGCCGGGTGTTGCCCGTCCGGTCGACCCGACCGTGGTCGAAGGCGAGTACCGCGTGGTACGCAAGCCGGTGTTGCCGGCCTCGCGCTGATCCACCTCCTGCGCGCCCGCTGACGGCGGGCGCCATGCGTTCTAGACTGCGGGCACGCCCTTCCTGGATGCCCGCATGTCCGATGTCTCCGATGTGATCCCTGCCGTAGCCCTGCCGCGTGTACCGGTGGTGGGCGGTGGCAGTTTCCCCGTGCACCGCATCTACTGCGTCGGCCGCAACTTCGCCGACCACGCCCGCGAAATGGGCGCGGCGGTGCCGGCGGCCGATGACCGTGGCCGCCCGATGTTCTTCAGCAAGCCGGCCGATGCGATCGTGGTCGGCCATGACGACGCCATCCCCTACCCGCCGGCGACCGCCAACCTGCACCACGAAGTGGAGCTGGTGGTGGCGATCGGCCGTGATGCGCCCGCAGGCGAACTGGCCGTGGCCGATGCCGAAGCACTGGTCTACGGCTACGCCGTCGGCCTGGACCTGACCCGCCGCGACCTGCAGGCTGCGGCCAAGGACAAGGGCCACCCGTGGGATGCGGCCAAGGGCTTCGATGCCTCCGCGCCGATCAGCGAAATCGTCCACGCCGAAGAGGTCGGCGATCTGGCCGCGCTCAACCTGTCGCTGGAGGTCAACGGCGAGGTGCGCCAGCAGGCGCTGCTGGACCAGATGATCTGGAACGTGCCGGAGATCCTGCACGAGCTGTCCAAGCTGTGGCAGCTGCGTGCCGGCGACCTGGTGTTCATGGGCACCCCGTCAGGCGTGGCTGCACTGAAGCCCGGCGACCGCTTCAGCGCGCGCCTGGAAAATGTGGCCGAGCGCCACGGCGTGATCGCCGGCTGACATCAGCTGCGCTACCCTGCGCGCTGTCCACTTCCCCACCGGAGAAAAACAACAATGGGAATGCTCACCGAGTTCAAGGAATTCGCGATGCGCGGCAACGTCATCGACCTCGCCGTCGGCGTGGTGATCGGCGCGGCCTTCGGCAAGATCGTGACGGCGCTGGTCGAGAAGATCATCATGCCGCCGCTGGGCCTGCTGATCGGCAAGGTGGATTTCTCGCAGCTGGCGTGGACGCTGTCACCGGCCCGCATCGGGCCGGACGGCAAGGAGATTCCGGCCGTGGTGATCGGCTATGGTGACTTCATCAATACGCTGATCCAGTTCGTGATCGTGGCCTTCGCCATCTTCATCGTGGTCAAGGCGATCAACCGCCTGTCGCGCAAGCAGGAGGCTGCACCGGCCGCACCGGCCGAGGAAGTGGTGCTGCTGCGCGAGATCCGCGACAGCCTGAAGAAATAAGGCGGCAGAACGGTAGTGCCGGCCGCTGGCCGGCAAGGCCAGCACATACGGAAGCCGGCCAGCGGCCGGCACTACCGCGACTGCGCGAAAGCCCCGCTCCGGCAGGGCTTTCGCTTTGCCGGACATGGCGGAAAACAGCGTTCGCGCCAGCCATGACCTCCCGCCCATGCGCCGGGCTGAACGACTGTTAAGCTCCAAGGCTTGGTCCCTTCCCGGAGTTGTCCATGCGTCGCCGCGTCCTTGCCATCGCATCCTCCCTCGCCCTGCTGGCCGCCCCGGCCTTCGCGGCGCCGCATACCACCACCCTGCCCCCGGCGTCGCTGGCGACCGCCGCACAGCTGCGTGACCAGGCGCTGGCCGATGACACCGGCTGGAAGGTGGTCGAATCGCTCACCACCGAAATCGGCCCGCGCATCGCCGGCAGCGAGGCCGACGCCCGCGCCGTGGCCTGGGCCGAAGCCAAGTTCAAGGCACTGGGCTTCGACAAGGTGTGGAAGGAACCGGTGACCTTCCCGAAATGGGAGCGGCGCAGTGAACACGCTGCCGTGACCGGCAGGAACCCGCAGCCGCTGCAGATCACTGCGCTGGGCGGCAGCCCGGGCGGCACGGTGGAAGCGGAGGTGGTGCGCTTCGCCGATCTGGCCGCCCTGCAGGCGGCACCGGCCGGTTCGCTGAAGGGCAAGATCGCCTTCGTCGATTACCAGATGCTGCCGTTCCGCGATGGCCGCGACTACGGCCGCGGCGGTGCAATCCGCAGCAAGGGACCGTCAGAAGCGATCCGCAAGGGCGCGGTGGGCTTCCTGATGCGCTCGGCCGGTACCGACTCCCACCGCGTGCCGCACACCGGCATCACCCGTTTCGATGATGGCCTGACCCCGGTGCCGTCGGCGGCACTGTCGGTGCCCGATGCCGACCAGCTGGCGCGCCTGCTGGCCCGTGGCAGCACCACGGTGAAGGTGGCGCTGGACTGCGGCTGGGATGGTACGGCGACCTCGTACAACGTGATCGGCGAGATCACCGGCCGCAGCCTGCCGAAGGAAGTGGTGGTGATCGGTGGCCACCTGGATTCTTGGGACCTGGGCACCGGCGCTGTCGATGACGGCGCGGGCGTGGGCATCACCATGGCCGCGGGTCACCTGATCGGCCTGCTGAAGCAGGCACCGAAGCGCACCATCCGCGTGATCGCCTTCGCCAACGAAGAACAGGGCCTGTACGGCGGCAAGGCCTACGCCGAGGCGCATGCAAAGGACGTGGCCCTGCACCAGCTGGCCGCCGAGAGCGATTTCGGTGCCGGCCGCATCTATGCCTTCAACACCGGTTCGCCGAATCCGGAAGGCTCGCGCGAGGCGACCCGGCAGATTGCCGAGGTGATGAAGCCGCTGGGCATCGAGTACCAGGCCGACAAGGGTGGCCCGGGCCCGGACGTCGGCCCGTTGGCCGCCAAGGGCGGCGCGTGGGCGTGGCTGGCGCAGGATGGTTCGGACTACTTCCACCTGCACCACACCGCCGACGACACGCTGGACAAGATCGACCCGAAGGCGCTGGCACAGAACGTGGCCGCCTATGCGGTATTCGCGTACCTGGCCGCGGAAGCCGATGGCAGTTTCGGCAGCGAAGCCAAGGCGACCACGCCGCCGAACGAGTGATGCGGTAGCGCCGGGCCATGCCCGGCGAGCGCAGCGGCAGGAGCGGTGCGAACCAAGGTTCGCACCCACCAAGGCGGGTCCTGAATCAGGAACCCGGCAGGGTCAGAGCCCTCGCCTTCGGCGAGGGATCCGACCCCGATCATGCGAGCCCGGATACGGGATCACCCGCGTCGACTGGCCCACTGCGCCAGCAGCACGGCCGTGGCCGAGGCCACGTTCAGGCTCTCCACCGCGCCACTGCCGGGAATCGAGACCCGCATGTCGCATTCGCTGGCCAGGCCGCGGTCCATGCCCTCGCCTTCAGCGCCCATCACGTACACAAGGCGCGACGGCAGCGACGCGCGGAACACGTCATCACCGCCCTCGACCAGGGTTGCGGCCAGGCCGAAACCGGCACTGCGCAGCTGCGCCATCGCCTGAGCAGTCTCCGGCAGCTGCACCAGCGGCACCGACTCCGCCCCGCCTTCGGCCACGCGTGCGGCAGCACCGGACAGCGCCAGCGTGCTGCCGGCCGGCAGCAGCAGCGCCTTGACGCCGAAATGCGCGGCCGAGCGCAGGATCGCGCCGAAGTTGTGCGGGTTGCCGACACCATCCAGCCACAACGCCAGCACCGGGCCCTGCTCCAGATCGGCCAGCCACTGCGCCAGCGGCACGACCGGCGCACGCAGCACGTCGGCTACCAGGCCTTCGTGATGGGTCGTGGCAGCCAGCTTGTTGAGATCGCCTTCCTCCACCACGCGATAGCCCACGCGGTTGGCCACGCACCACTTCAGCACCGGCTGCATGCGCGGAATCAGCGCGTCCACCAGGTACAGCTTGCGCAGCGCCTGCGGGCGATTGGCGAACAGGGCCTGTACGGCGTTCCAGCCATACAGGCGCAGTTCGTCGTTGCCGCGCCGCGGCGGTGGCGGGGTGCCGCCCTCACGCGGTGGCAGCGGAGTGGCCCGCGGCGGTCGCGACGACGGGCGGCGGGCATTCTTCCAGGGATCATTCACTACGGGACAACTCCAGCTTGCGTTGACGCCAGAAATCGGCGTTCTTGATGCCCAGGGCATCGGGGTCGAAGATTGGATCGAGGCCGAGCTTCTTCTGTCGTTCGTAATCACGCAGGGCGAGCATGGCCGGCTTCTGGATGATGAGGATGGCAATGATGTTCAGCCAGGCCATCAGGCCGACGCCGATGTCACCCAGCGCCCAGGCCAGGGTCGCATTATGGAACGCGCCGAACACCACCATGCCGATGATGCCCAGGCGCAGCACCAGCACGGTCAGCGGGCGCTTCCTGTTGTGGTTCACATAGCTGAGGTTGGTCTCGGCCATGTAGTAGTACGCCATGATGGTGGTGAAGGCGAAGAAGAAGATGGCGATGGACACGAACGCCGAACCCCAGCCCGGCAGCACGGCTTCCACACCGGCCTGGGCATAGCCCGCGCCTTCCGGAATGCCGGCCAGGCCCTGGAAGATCGGCGCGGCGCCGGCACCTGCGGGCGAGTACACGTTGTAGGTGCCGCTGGCCAGGATCAGGAAGGCGGTGGCGGTGCACACCATCATGGTGTCGAAGTAGATGGCGAAGGCCTGCACGTAGCCCTGCTTGGCCGGGTGCGAGACTTCCGAGGCGGCCGCTGCATGCGGGCCCGAACCCTGGCCGGCTTCGTTGGCGTAGATGCCGCGCTTGATGCCCCACTCCACTGCCAGGCCCATCATCGCGCCGAACGCGGCGTGGGTGCCGAAGGCGCTGCTGAAGATGATGTTGAACATCTCCGGCACGCGGTCGTAGTTGATGATCATGATGATGATGGCCATCAGGATGAAGCCGGCGGCCATGAACGGCACCACCACTTCGGCGAAGTTGGCGATGCGCTTGACGCCGCCGAAGATCACCACGCCCAGCAGCAGCGCGACCACGATGCCGATGCCCAGCTTCAGCGCCTGCACCGATTCCATGCCGAAGGCCTGGCCATCGAGCGGCCCGCACAGCGCGGTGCCGCGGCAGGCGTTGATGATGCTGTCGGCGATCGCGTTGGCCTGCACGCCCGGCATCAGGAAGCCGGCGGCGATGATCGTGGCGATGGCGAAGGCCAGCGCGTACCACTTCAGGCCCATGGCCTTTTCGATGTAGTAGGCCGGGCCACCGCGGTAGCGGCCTTCGGCGTCCTTGGTCTTGTAGATCTGCGCCAGGGTGCATTCCACGTACGAGGTGGACGCGCCGAGGAAGCCCATCACCCACATCCAGAAGATCGCACCGGGGCCGCCGAAGGCGATGGCGGTGGCCACGCCGGCGATGTTGCCGATGCCCATGCGGCCGGCCATCGACATGGCCAGGGCCTGGAACGAGGACACGCCGGCGTCGGATTTCTCACCCTTGACGGTGAGGCGGCACATCTCGACGAAACCACGGATCTGCATGAAGCGCGTGCGCAGGCTGAAGAACAGGCCGGCGGCCAGGCACATGAAGATCAGCGCCTTGCTCCAGATGATGCTGTTGATGAAATGTACGGTAGCTTCCACGCGCGCTCTCTCCAGTCGGCGGGTTGTAAGGACGTCCCGTCGGCTGGAGGGGACCGGTCGATTCTCCCTGATCGAAGGCCGCTGCGGTAGCGCCGGATCAATGGGGGCTGCGGGATGGGTGGGTGGGATGGCTGCGCTGACGCCATGATGCCCGGTAGAGTCGACTGTTGGTCCACTGCCGTTGGCCCCGGTCGCAGAAGAGCCCGCGCTGCGCGCGATAGTCGACTGACAGTCGACTCTACCCCTCCCCTTCCCCGGCTGCTCAGGGCAGCTGGGTGCGTACCCGGGCAAAGCGGCGCAGGTCGTGCAGGACGCCGCGCTTGTAGACCGCACAGCGCTCCATGCCCTCTTCCTGGAAGCCGTTCTTCTCCAGTACACGGGCCGAGCCGAGGTTGAAGTCGACCACGGTAGCCTGCAGCCTGAACAGGCGCAGTTCGTCCATCACCCACGGTGCGAACAGGCCGACCACGCGGGTCATCACGCCCTGCCCCCAGTAGGCCTGGCCCAGCCAGTAACCCAGTTCGGCGGTATGCCCACGCTCGGCCACGCCCTGCTGGGCACCGACGCTGCCGCAGGCCTGGCCGTCGATCTCGATGGCCAGGTTCAGGGTTCCAGGGGCCAGCACGCGGCCGGCGAGGAAGGCCTCGCCATCCTCGCGCGTGTACGGGTACGGAAAGCGATCACGCAGGCCGCGCGACACCTCGGCGTCGTTGGCATGCCGCAGCAGGGATCCCAGGTCTTCCGGGCGCCAGGGGCGCAGTCGGAAACCCTCTCCCTGTAGTGGCGGGGTCAGAGCCCTTTCCGTTCCGGAAAGGGATCCGCCCCCTGGTTCGACCCCGTCGGCGTGCCGGTCAGGCATGCCCGCCCACCGAGGGCGATTCGGCTTCCTGCTTCTCCAGCTCTCGCTTCACCGCTTCCGGCGAGCGGGTGTACGGGGCCAGCCGCGCGTAGAACGCCGGCACCACGAACAGCGACAGGAAGGTCGAGAGGGTTACGCCGAAGATGATCACGATGCCGATCGTGCCACGGCTGGCCGAACCGGGGCCACCGGCCACCACCAGCGGGATGGCGCCGACCACGGTGGCGATCGAGGTCATCAGGATCGGGCGCAGGCGCACCATCGCCGATTCGATGATCGCCTCCCGCACGGTTCTTCCGTCGTCGCGCAGCTGGTTGGCGAATTCGACGATGAGGATGCCGTTCTTCGCTGCCAGGCCGACCAGCATGACGATGCCGATCTGGCTGAACAGGTTCACCGTGCCGCCGCTCACCCACAATCCGACCAAGGCACCGAGCACGCCCAGCGGCACGGTCAGCATGATGGTGAGCGGGTGGATGAAGCTCTCGAACTGCGCGGCCAGCACCAGGTAAACCACCAGCAGGGCCATCGCGAAGGTCAGCAGCACCGCGCCACCCGCACTCTGGTACTCGCGCGATTCGCCCTTCCAGTTCACCTGCGCGTACTGCGGCAGTTCCTCGCGGGCCACGTTCTGCGCCCAGGCGATGGCCTCGCCCAGCGGATAGCCCGGTGCCAGGCCGGCGGTGATGGTGATCGAGCGCAGGCGGTTGAAGCGGTTCAGCGTGCCCGCCTCGGCCACTTCACTGAGCGTGACCAGGTTGGACAGCGGCACCAGTTCGCCGGAGGTGGCGCGCACGCGGATCGCGGCCAGGTCGGCCGGGCTGGCACGGCCATCGCGACCGGCCTGCACCAGCACGTCGTACTCCTCGCCGTTGTCGACAAAGGTGGTGACGCGGCGCGAGCCCATCATGGTTTCCAGCGCCGAACCGATCGCGGTGACCGGCACGCCGAGATCCGCCGCACGCTGGCGGTCGATGTTCACCCGCATCTGCGGCCGGGTTTCCTTGTAGTCCGAATCCGGGCCGACCAGGCCGGGATTGTCGGCCATGCGCAGCAGGATGCGGTCACGCCACTGCGCGATCTCGGCGTATTCCGGGCCGCCCAGCACGATCTGGAATGGCTGGCCGCCACTGCGCACCAGCCCGCCGCCCACCTGCGTACGCACGCGCACGCCGCGGATGGTGTCCAGTTCCTTCTGCAGTGCGTTGGCCACGTCCGGCGTGGCCTCGCTGCGCTGGCGCCACGGCTGCAGGAAGATGCTGACGCGGCCGGTGTGCATTTCCTCGCTGGCACCGAAGCCGCCGGGCACGCGGGGGTTGGCACGCACGATCGGCTTGTCCGGGCCGACGTGAGGGGCCAGCAGCGCTTCCACCTGCTGTACCTGCTGCACGGTGTAGTCGTAGCCGGCGCCTTCCGGGCCGTCGATCATGATCTGGAACGAACCGCGGTCTTCGGCCGGCGCCAGCTCCGACGGCAGCAGTTTCAGCAGGCCCCAGCTGGCGGCCAGCGCGGCCACCATCACCAGCAGGTAGATCCAGGTGCGGTCCACGTGATGGTCGAGCACGCGACCATAGCCGGAGGCCAGGCGCTCCAGGTTGCGGTTGACGAAGCCATGCAGGCCGCGCGGTGCCTGCCCGGTGTGCGGCTTGAGCAGTTTGGAGGCCATCATCGGCGTCAGCGTCAGCGCCACGAACGCGGACAACGCAACCGCTGCCGCCAGCGCCACCGCCAGTTCGCGGAACAGGCGGCCGGTATTGCCTTCCAGGAAACCGACCGGCAGGAACACCGCCACCAGCACGGCGGTGGTGGCGATCACCGCGAAGGCGACCTGCGTGGTACCGCGCTTGGAGGCCACCAGCGGGGGCTCGCCCAGGTCGATGCGGCGCTGCACGTTTTCCACCACCACGATCGCATCGTCCACCACCAGGCCGATGCACAGCACCAGGGCCAGCAGGGTCAGCAGGTTGATCGAGAAATCGAACGCATACAGCGCGATGAACGCCGCGACCAGGCAGACCGGCACGGTCACGGCCGGAATCAGCGCAGCGCGGAAACTGCCAAGGAACAGCCAGATCACCGCCAGCACCAGGATCATCGCTTCCACCAGCGTGGCGTAGACGCGATCCACCGCCGCTTCGATGAAGGTGGTGTTGTCGAAGGCGACGAAGATCTGCGTGCCCTTGGGCAGGGTCAGCGCCACCCGCTCGGCTTCAGCGCGCGCGGTACGCGCCACGTCCAGCGAGTTGGCAGTGGAGGTCTTGACGATGCCCAGGCCGATGCCCGGCTCGCCGTTGCTGCGGTAGTACGCGCGACGCTCGGCCGAAGCCAGTTCGATCTTCGCCACGTCGCCCATGCGCACCACGTAACCGTCGCGGCCCTTGCCCAGCGGGATGGTCGCAAAGTCTTCCGGCTTGATGTAGTTGCGCTCCACGCGCAGGGTGAAGTCACGGTCGGTCGACTCGATGCGGCCGGCCGGCAATTCCACGTTCTCGTTGCGCAGTGCGGTTTCCACATCGCCAGTGGTCAGCCCGCGCGCGGCCAGCTGGTCACGGTCCAGCCAGATGCGCATCGCATAGCGCTGGCGACCACCGATGCGGACCTGGGCCACGCCATCGAGGCTGGAGAAACGATCGACCACGTAGCGGTCGGCGTAGTCGCTCAGCTCCAGCGTGTCCATGGTCGAGGAGACCATGTTGAACCAGATGATCGGGTCGGCATCGCTCTCGACCTTGGCGATTTCCGGCGGACGCGCTTCTTCGGGCATGCGGTCGGCGACGCGGCTGACCGCATCGCGCACGTCATTGGCCGCCGCTTCGATATCGCGGTTGGAGGTGAACTCGATGCTGACCTGCGAGCGGCCGTTGGTGCTGCGCGCATTGATCGTATCGATGCCTTCGATGCCGGCCAGCGCATCTTCCAGCACCTGGGTGATGCGGCTTTCGATGACCGCCGCCGAGGCGCCGGTGTAGTCCACCGACACCGACACGATCGGCGGATCGATGGCGGGCAGTTCGCGCAGGGTCAGGCGGGTGAAGGACATCACGCCCAGCACCAGCAGCAACAGGCTCATCACCACGGCGAACACCGGCCGCTGGATGGAGATGTCGGACAGCTTCATCCGCCGTGGCCCTCGGCCGCGACCGGCGCCGGTGCATCCGCCGGCTTGGCACCGCTGGCCGGCGCCGCATCCTTGGCCGCGACCTTCAGGCCCGGGCGCAGCTTGCCGGTGCCATCGACCACGATGCGCTGGCCGGCTTCCAGGCCCTGCTTGATCTCAACCACGCCGGCACGGCGCGCACCGGTCACCACGTCCACGCGCTCGACGCTGTCGTCGCTCTTGATGCGGTACACGAACGTGTCGCGGCCCACCTGCACCACGGCAATTTCCGGCACCACCAGCGCCGGGCGCTCGGGGCGGAACAGGCGCACGTCCAGCAGCATGCCCGGGCGCAGCGCGTGGTCGCTGTTGGCGAAATCGCCGCGCACGGTCACCGCACGGGTCGCCGGGTCGATGCGTGCGTCGATGGTGCTGACCACGCCCTCGAAGGTGCGGCCCGGCCACGCCACGCTGGTGGCGCTGACCTTGTCACCGACGCCCAGTGCGGCCAGTTCCACTTCCGGCACCTGGAAATCGATGTGCATGTGCTCGATGTCGTCGAGCGTAGCGATGACCGTGGTCGGGGTCACCAGCGAGCCTGGGCTGACCTGGCGGATGCCGAGCACGCCGGCGAACGGTGCGCGCACACGGCGATCACCGATGTCGGCCTGCATCTGCATCACGCGCGCCTCGGCGGCATCACGGATCGACTTCTGCGTATCCAGCGTGGCGCTGGACACCAACCGCTGGGAGGCCAGCTCGCGCTGGCGCTTGTACAACTGGTCGGCCTCGTGGAAGGTGGCCTGCGCCTGAACCAGCGCCGCTTCCTGGGCCTGCCCGCGCAGCGTCACGATCGGTGCGCCGGCGGCGATGTGCTGGCCGCTTTCGAAATGCACCTTCTCGACGATTTCGCTGACCTTGGCGGTGACGCTGATCGACTCGCGCGCCTTGGCCGTGCCCAGCGCCTGCAGGGTGTCGTTCCACTGCGTGGGCTGCACCACCTGCGCCGTGACCGGCACTGCTTCGCCCTGCCGACGCGCGGCGGCCTCCTGTTTGCCTGCGCACCCGGCCAACACGGCCAGGCTGAGGCCAAGGGCCAGGGTCGAAGCGATACGAGCCAACATGAATGGTCCTGATTGATCCACGGCCGCCGAGTGTAGGCAAGGCCCCGCAAAAGCGGTATGTGCCAAGCGTTTACCATCGTGGAACCGAAGCCGTGATAGCGCCTTGAACCCGTTCCGTGCAAGGCTGCCCTTGGCGGTGTCGGCGTGTGTCGGGTTGTATCCAGCCGTGCACCACGGGCGTTGCCATCGTAGAGTCGAAGCTGCCCGACAGAGGGCGTCGGGCGGGGACGGATCCTGGCGGGGATCCGGCCCCGGTTTTTTTTCACCCGGCGGATCAGTACCGGTAGTTCACCTTCATCCACAGGCTGCGCCCGGGCTCGTTGATGCGCACCGGGTCGGCCGGGAAGCCGAAGTCGGCACTGCCGGCCAGGTTCAGGTGCTCGCTGTAGGCGCGGTCGAACAGGTTGTCGACGCCCGCGCTGAGCTGCAGCTGCGAACTGAAACGGTACGCGGCGTTGAGCGCGAACGTGGCGAAACCTGCACTCGGCCCGAGGTCCTGTGCGACCACGTTGCCCTGGCCCTCGGCCACGCGGTGCTGGTGGGTCACCGCACGCAGCAGTGCCCCGGCACTCCAGCGCTGGCCTTCCCAGTTCGCGCTCAGGCGTGCTTCCAGTGGTGGCATCTGCGGCAGCGGACGCTGCTGGTCGCGGTTCTCGCCCCAGGCATAGGCCAGCGTGCCGCCCAGCTTCCACTGCCCGGCCAGGCTCACTTCCAGGCCCGCCTCGGCACCGGCGATGCGCGCGTCGACATTGCGGGCCTGGCTCATGCCCATCATGCCGCTGCCGTGGTACGTGAACAGGATGTAGTCCTGGATCTGCCCGGCGTACGCCGAAACCCACGTCTGCACGCGCGGTCCCTTGTACTGCAGGCCGACGTCGAGCTGGGTGGTGCGTTCGGGCTGCACGCCGGTGAACGCGTTCACTGCGCCGGCCGGGCCATGGTTGGGCGAGAACAGCTCCCAGTAGTCGGGCATGCGTTCACTGTGGCCGAGCCCGGCGTACCAGGTCAGGCCGTCGGCCAGGTCCTGCTCGTAACGCAGGAATCCACTGCCGAGCCATTCCTTGCGACGCTGGCCCGCAGTCGGATTGGGCCTGTTCCCCATCATTCCGCGGATCGATTGCCGCTCATCGCGGACGCTGGCGCGGTCGATGCGCAGGCCACTGATCCAGCGCTGGTCGGTGCCGGCGCCCAGGGTCAGTTCGCTGAACACGCCATAGCGACGGAAGTTGGCATCAGTCTCCCACGCCGCCTGCCGGTAGGTATCGCGGCCCATGCCCATGCGGCCGCGGTGGCGGCTGTCTTCGCCATCCACACCCGCCACCAGCTGCACATCCTGCCAACGCCACTCGGAACTGACCCGGCCGCCCTGGGTACGGCGGTCCACGTTAGACGCCATCGGCATCGGCATCATGCTGTTGGGATTCGGCGTGCGCAGCGTGTAGTTGTCCATCACGTGGTCGGCTTCGTTGTAGTACACGTTGGCCTGCAACGTGTCCCACGCACCGGGCAGGTTTCGTTTTTCGAAGCGCGCGGCATAGCTGGTGCGTTCGAACGCGGCACCGTCCATGCCGCGCCCGGCGTAACGCGCGATGGCATCGCCGGCACCGGCGGAAATCTCCAGCAGCGTGTCGGCATCCGGCGTCCAGCCGATGGCCACGTCACCGTTCCACTTGCGCCACTTCGACGGCACCACGTCACCGTGGCCGTCCTTGTAGTCATCGGCTTCGGAGCGGTTGCCGCTGGCACGCACGTAGCCGGTCGGGTTGCCCAGGGTCAGGTCCAGCACCTGGTCATTGCGGTTGCGCGAACCGACCAGCGCACTGGCATCGGCACGCAGGCCGGGTTCATCGAAGCGCGGCGTGTCGCGCTCGAAGCGCACGGTACCGGCCGAGGCACCTGCGCCCCAGCGCACGCTCTGCGGGCCCTTGATGATGGTCAACCGGTCGAAGCTCTCCGGCGCGATGTAGGAGAGCGGATTGTCCATGCGCGACGGGCAGGCACCGATCAGGTTGCCGTCGTTGCTGAGGATGTTCAGGCGCGAACCGAACATGCCGCGCAGCACCGGGTCGCCGTTGGTGCCGCCATTGCGGATGGCAGAGAAGCCGGGAACGGTTTTCAGGTAATCGGCACCATCACTGGCCGGCACCGGCTGCCGCGGCAGGCGCGGATCGGTCACCCAGTGCAGCGGCGAGGACGGTGCGGCGGCGGTGACCACCATCGTGTCGAGGGTGCGCGCCTCTTCGGCGGGCGCAGCGTAGGCCAGTGACGTGGCCACGGCCAGGCCAAGGGCAACCGGCAGGCGCGCGCAGGCGCCCGCGGGGCGGGAAGTCATTTTCATCGGAACAGCTCCAAGGTACGCACGCGCGCACGGCGCCCGGTCAGGCGTCGTGCGGCAGATTCACGGGGATATCAGCGGACGATGGAGACGCGCGGTGGCCCACGTGCGGCATGTGCGGGCCAGTGCGGTGCGGGCAGCACCCGTTGCGACCACGGGAACACCAGGCGCGGCCGCCACAGCAGCGGCAACAGCAGCACCAGCACCGCCAGCCATGGCAGCAGGCGCATGGCCAGTACGCAGTATTCGCAGGCTTCGCCATGCATGGCGTGGGGATCGGCCGCGGGGCTGGGCGCTGCCGGCGCGGCGCCGTGCTGATCGTGCCCGGCCATGGCCATGTCATGCATGTCGTGACCCATGGCGGCGTGGTCCATGCCCGCCATTGCGGTGTGGTCCATCGGCGGCGCCTGCAGCGCGCGGCTGACCAGCGGCGCAAGCACCATCAGCAGCGTCGCCAGGATGGCGAGCTGGAGCAGAAGACGCTGCGGGCGGGACAGGCGGGTCACCCCGCTAGTGTAGAGGCGGGTCCTGGGTTACCCGTGCGACGAACCGTCGCAGGAGGGGGTTTATCGGCAGGGCTGCGCCCTGCACCCGCTGCGAGCTGGAGCAACAGCAAGAGCCGAAGCAACATCAAAAGCTGGCTTCCTGTGAGTTAGGCGGGGTGGGTCCGGTTGCGGGGGGCGCTGCAAGTACGTCCATGTAAGCTCGGTCGCCGCATCCATGCGGCTCACGCCCCCGCAACCGGACCCACCCCGCCATCGACAGATTCTCGCGATCTGCTGTAGATCCACGCCATGCGTGGATGAATCTCCATCGGAATCGAATATTTCGAACTGGAATCGAAAAGCATCCACGCATGGCGTGGATCTATCGTGTCGACCAAGGTCGACACCTACCGACAGCCGCCGGAATCTGTCAGAGGTGGGGCGGTGTCGGAGTGCGGGGTGTCAGCCGCATGGATGCGGCTGCCAAGCTTACAGGGACGTACTTGCAGCGTCCCCGCACTCCGACACCGCCCCGCCAACCCACGGAATGCCGCTTCTGCTGTTGCTGTTGCCTTTGTCCGCAGCAGGTGCAGGGCTGCAAGCCCTGCTCGCCCCCCCCCTCACACCGTGATGGTCTGGGTCAATGACTCCCACGTCGGGGGCACCGGCCACGCGGCGGCCTGGTTGCCATCCAGCACCCTGCGCAGATCGCGCGGATCAATCTGCGGTGCCAGCACGTGCACCAGCTCCAGCGCGTAATCGCGCAGCACCCGGTCGCGCGGCAACACCGCCCAGGCAATGCACTCGCTGATCGGGTCCGGCGCCGGCCACGAGCGCAAGTCTTCGTCGTTGGAACTGACCGCCATCTCGGCCAGCAGGCCTACGCCCAGACCGGTACGCACATAGGTCTTGATCAGGTCCGCATCGAGCGCGGTCAGCGCCAGGTCCGGCGCCAGGCCGTTTGCAGCGAAGGCGCGCTGCAACGAGGAATTCGGGCGGGTCGAGGATTCGTAGCTGATCAGCGGCTGCCGGGCCAACGCGGCCAGGTCCGGTGCGCGGCCGGCGCGGTCCAGCGGGTGCCCCTTGGGTACCACCACCAGGCGTCGCCAGCGGAACAGCGGCACTGCGATGCCATCGGTGGGCTCACTGCCGGCGGTGCTGATGATGGCGATATCCGCGTCACCCTGATTCAAGCGGTCCAGCGCGTCGGTTTCACCGGCCTGCTGCAGGTGCACGCTCACCTGGGGATAGGCCTGCTTGATCGCTGCCACCGCCGGCGGCAGCACGAAGCGCGCCTGGGTGTGGGTGGTGGTCAGGATCAGCTGGCCCTGGCTCTCGCGGCGCTGGTTGGCCGCGTAGGTGCGGATGTTGTTGGCCTCGGCCAGCACCGCGCGGGCGCGGGCGATGACCTCGGTGCCGGCCGGGGTGACCGACTCCAGGCTGCGACCCTTGCGCACGAACAACAGGAAGCCGAGCTCGTCTTCCAGCTGCTTGAGCTGCTTGGACAAGCCGGGCTGGGTGGCGTGCACGCGCGAGGCGGCCAGCGTGATGTTCAGCTCGGCGTCGGCGATGGCGACCAGGTAGCGCAGCTGGGTCAGCGTCATGGGAGGCGGGCGGCGTGGGGCGGAGGTCCACTCTAGGGTCAATTGCCGTCACCAGCTTATAACCAAAGGTTGTTTAAGAAAGGTATCTGGTCATTTCCGGGCGTCATATGCCGGCGCTACGGTCAGCCGGCAGCCGCTGGCCTGAACAGCCAGCCCTCCCCTTCTGCCCGCCGGCGTCCGGCGCGGCCCTGTTTCCGGAGCGCTTCCATGGCCCTGTACGACTCCATCCTCGATACCGTCGGCAACACCCCCATCGTCAAGCTGCAGCGCCTGGCGCCGCCGCAGGTCAGCGTCTACGCCAAGGTCGAGTCGTTCAACCCGGGCGGCTCGGTCAAGGACCGCCTGGCGCTGGCGATCATCCTCGACGCCGAAGCACGTGGCCTGCTCAAGCCGGGCGACACCATCGTCGAAGCCACTTCTGGCAACACCGGCGTGGCGCTGGCGATGGTCGCCGCCGCGCGCGGCTACAAGTTCGTGGCGACCATGGTCGAGACCTTCTCGGTGGAGCGCCGCAAGCTGATGCGCGCCTATGGCGCCAAGGTGATCCTGACCCCGGCCGCCGAACGCGGCAGCGGCATGGTGCGCAAGGCGCGCGAACTGGCCGAGCAGCACGGCTGGTTCCTGGCCAGCCAGTTCGCCAACCCGGCCAATCCGGCGTATCACCGCAACACCACCGCCGCCGAGATCCTGCGCGACTTCGCCGGCAAGCGGCTGGACTACTTCGTCAGCGGCTGGGGCACGGGCGGCACGCTCACCGGCGTGGGCGAAGTGCTGAAGGTCGCGCGTCCGCAGACCCGCATCATCGCCACCGAGCCAGCCGGCGCCGCACTGCTGAAGGGCGATGACTGGAAGCCGCACAAGATCCAGGGCTGGACCCCGGACTTCGTGCCCGACGTGCTCAACCGTGATGTGGTGGATGAACTGCTGACGGTGGAAGATGACCGCGCGATCGCCACCGCGCGCCGACTGGCCGCCGAGGAAGGCATCTTCGTCGGCATCTCCGCCGGCGCTACCGTGGCCAGCGCACTGGACGTGGCCGCACGTGCCGAACCGGGTTCAGTGATCCTGGCGATGCTGCCGGACACCGGTGAACGCTACTTCTCCACGCCGCTGTTTGCCGATGTGAACGAGGGTTCTGACGACGACTGGCTGGCCGGCCTGCCGTAACACCCCGGGGTCGGATCCCTTTTCCGCAGGGAAAGGGCTCCGACCCCCTTCTGCTTCAGCCTGCATGAAGGCGTCGCCCGCCATCGTGCGTGAAGGCCGTCGGATCGCAGCGCGTGAGACGGTCATGACGCAGTATCGATGCCCTGTCCCCTACCGTGGGAACAGCCGGCGCAGATGCTGCGCGGATCACCTCACAGGCAGGAGACGGACGCATGAAGATCGAAGTTTGGCAGGGCGACATCACGACCCTGGCGGTGGATGCGATCGTCAACGCGGCCAATGAAACGCTGCTCGGTGGTGGCGGTGTCGACGGCGCGATCCATCGTGCGGCCGGGCCCGCGTTGCTGGCCGAATGCGCGCAGCTGCCGGAGCTGCGCCCGGGCGTACGTTGCCCGACCGGCGAAGTGCGCGCCACCAGCGCTTACGCTTTGCCTGCACGCTACGTACTGCACACGGTGGGCCCGGTCTGGCACGACGGCCAGCGCGATGAACCGGCGTTGCTCGCCAACTGCTACTGGAAGTCGCTGCAGCTGGCCGAATCGCTGGGCGTGCAGTCGATCGCATTCCCAGCCATCAGCTGCGGCGTATACGGCTATCCGCTGTACCAGGCCGCGCAGATCGCAGTGACCGAAACACTGGCCTGGCAGCGCAGCCACGCGCAACCGATGCGCATCGTGCTGGTGGCGTTCAATACCGCTACGGCCAAGGCCTACCAGCAGGCGTTGAGTGCCGCCGGGCAAAGCGCCGACAGCGAACCGCGCGGGTCGATGCTGCCGCCCTTGGGTGACGCGGGTTTTGCCGCCGCGCATTGAATCGCGACGCAGCGTGGAAAGGAAAAGGCCGGGCATTGCCCGGCCTTCTCAGTTGCACCGTTGATGTCATCCACGCGTGGCGTGGATCACGCTCAACGACTGGCAGCTTCCACCGCAGCGGCGTCATCGGCCACGGCGGCTGCCGCGTCGGCAGCGGCACGTGCAGCCGAGGCGGCAGCGCCATCGGCGCTGGCCCCTTCCACCTGCACGCGCACCTCGACCATGCCTGCGCCATTGTTCAGGCTGGACACGTCGACGGTGTAATGACCGGCCGGCAGAGTCTCTTCCAGGCGCGAGTTGGTACCGTTGCCACCGTCGTCGTCGGTCAGCTCGACATCGCCACCGACCACGCGCAGCACGGTATCGACCTGGCTGGAAATCGCATCCAGGCGCACGTCGGCCGGCCGGTCCAGGGTCAGCAGGAAGCGGCGACGGCCTTCGTTGTCCAGCATGGTGTACACGCTGCCCGACTTCGGCAGGGCGGTGCCATCGCGCTCGACCAGATTCCCCGGCAGTTCGATGCGGGAGGCAGACAGGGTGAACATGCCATTGACACCGCTGCCGAGGCCGCGCGCGGTCAGGGTGTACTTGCCCGGCTTCAGCGACAGGGTCAGCCGCGAGTTGGTGCTGTCGTTGCCATCGTCGTTTTCGGCTTCAACGCCCTGGCCCGACAGCTTCAGCACCGGATCGAAGACATCCGACACCAGGCGGATTTCGTAAAGGCCGGCCTTGTCCACCTGCAGGGTGTAGTCCTGCGAATCACTGGCCAGCATGTCCACGATTTCGCCACTGCCCGCCAGCGGCTTGCCGTCGTAAGGTTTCAGCTTCTCGGCTCGCAGGCGATACGGACCAAAGGCGGTCGGGCCATCGGCATTGACCGCCACCTGGTAGGTGCCGCCGCCATTGGCACGGAACGCCAGCGAGACGTCGCCTTCGCGTTCGTAACCGGTGTTGCTGGTGGAAACAAGACTGCCGTTGTTGAACACGGCGATCGAGCCGCTGAGGGCACCAGTGAGCTTCAGGCCGACCAGGTCCTTGTCTTCCAGCTTGATCTGGTAGAGCTGGTGATGGCTGCCATCATTGAAGTTGATGCCGCTGCGCGAGGTGATCTCGCCGGACACCGGCTTGTCGAAATCGAGCGACGCGGCCTTGCCTGCCTCTGCGCCGCCGCCGATGCGGTTGCACCCGCCGGCGACCAGGACCGTGGCTACGGCCAGTGTGATTGCTGCCAAACGCATGTTGTTTCTCCTTGGCCTTCCATGTGGTTCCCGCGTACCGGCCGGGCACGCGGGGGCGGAAAAGATACCCGCAAAAGCAAACGCCGGCGTGATGCCGGCGCTGCCTTGTTCATCCAGCGATGGGACGGATCAACCGTTCCACTTGCCCAGCGCAGCCAGGCCGTTGTCCTTGGCACGCTCGTACACGGTCTTCTGGGCGGCTGCGTAGTTGCCCTTCATGTCCTTGGCCCACAGCTTCAGCGCGGCCTGCTGCATGGCGCGGCCGTAGGAGAAGCTCAGCGGCCACGGCAGGTTGCCCAGCTGGTTCATCGCGTTCAGGTGCTCGGTGGACTGCTCGTCGCTCTGGCCACCGGACAGGAACACCACGCCCGGCAGGATGGCCGGCACGGTGCTCTTCAGGCACATCACGGTCGACTCGGCCACTTCCTCGACGTCGGCCTGCTCATCGCAGTTCTTGCCGGAGATGACCATGGACGCCTTCAGGATGGTGCCTTCCAGCAGTACGTTCTGCTGGTACAGCGCGTCGAACAGCGAACGCAGGGTGGCTTCGGTGACTTCGTAGCAGGTCTCGATGTCGTGGTCGCCGTCCATGATCACTTCCGGCTCGACCATCGGCACCAGGCCGCATTCCTGGCACAGGGCCGCATAACGGGCCAGCGCATGGGCGTTGGACTCGATGCAGGTGCCCGACGGAATGCTCTCGCCGATGTTGATGACCGCACGCCACTTGGCGAAGCGCGCACCCAGCTTGTAGTACTCCTGCAGGCGCTCGCGCAGGCCGTCCAGGCCTTCGGTGACCAGCTCGCCCGGGCAGCCGGCCAGCGGGTGCGCACCCTTGTCCACCTTGATGCCCGGAATCATGCCGTGGTCGGCCATGTACTTGGCGAACGGCACGCCGTCCCTGGTCGACTGGCGGATGGTTTCGTCGTACAGGATGGCGCCGGAAATGTGCTCGTTGAGCTTCGGCGTGGTCAGCAGCAGCTCGCGGTAGGCACGACGGTTCTCCTCGGTGTTCTCGATACCGACGCCGGCGAAACGCTTGGCGATGGTAGCGGTGGATTCGTCGATCGCGATGATGCCCTTGCCCGGGGCGACCATGGCCTGGGCGGTTTCGGCCAGCTGTTCGATGCTCATGTATTTCCTGTGGCGGGTGCGGGAAAAACGTAAGTATAGCCCCGCTGCCCGTTGCCCCGGTGTCGAGGCCAGGATGGAAACGATTCCAATGTCCGCGCAGGACAAGGGATGTCCTGCGGCATGGGGTCAGAGCCTCTTTGGGGATCTGACCCCGGGTCGGATCCGCGCAGCGGCTCCGACCCGAGGCCGACTGGGTTTACAGATCGCCCAGCCCAATGGCGCGGCCGTCTTCACCCACTTCCAGCAGGCGCAGGGTATTGGTGGCACCGTGGGTTTCCATGTGCTCGCCGCTGGTGAACACGACGCGGTCGCCGGCCTGCAGCAGTTCGGCTTCCACCAGCAGGCGGATGCTGCCGCGCGCGGCTTCGCGCGGGGTCAGGCCGCGGCTGTCGAAGTTGATCGGGAACACATCGCGCATCAGCGCCATCTGCCGGCGCGCGCCGTCATGGCGGGTCACCGCGAACACCGGCGCCTTGGCGCGGAAACGCGACAGGTAACGCGCGGTGCCACCGGACTCGGTCATTGCCACGATCGCGCGCACGCCCACGTGCTGGGACAGGAACATGGTGGCCATGGCAATGGCCTGGTCGGCACGCTCGAGGTTGCGCGGCGAAGCGTTGAAGTCGGTCTCGGTCTGGAACTGGCGCTCGGCCCCCAGGCAGATGCGCGCCATTGCTTCGACCGCCTTGACCGGCCAGGCACCTGCAGCGGTCTCGGCCGACAGCATCACCGCATCGGTGCCGTCGATGACCGAGTTGGCCACGTCCAGCACTTCGGCACGGGTCGGAATCGGGCTTTCCACCATCGACTGCAGCATCTGCGTGGCGGTGATCACCACCTTGTTCTGTGCCAGCGAGGCCTTGATGATCTTCTTCTGCAGGCCCGGCAGTTCGGCATCGCCGATCTCCACGCCAAGGTCGCCACGGGCGACCATCACCACGTCGCTGGCCTCGACGATTTCTTCCAGGTTCTCGATGGCCTCGGTGCGCTCGATCTTCGACACCAGTGCAGCATCACAGCCATGCGAGCGGGCGATGTCACGCGCATCGTTCATGTCCTGCGCGTTGCGGCAGAACGACACGGCGATGAAGTCGACACCGATCTTGGCGACGATGCCGATCAGCTCCTTGTCGCGCTCGGTCAGCGCGCCCAGCGAGAGGCCGCCGCCCTGCTTGTTCAGGCCCTTGCGGTCGGACAGCACACCGTCGTTCAGTACGGTATTGATGATGCGTTCGCCCTGCACCTCCACCACCTGCAGCTGCATCAGGCCGTCGTCGAGCAGCAGGACGTCGCCCGGACCCACGTCCTGCGGCAGGCCGAGGTAGCTCACACCCACCTGGGTGGCATCACCCGGGCCGGCGCTGGTGCTGGCGATCAGGTCGAAGCGGTTGCCCGCCTTCAGCTGCACCTTGCCTTCTGCGAAGCGCTCGATGCGGATCTTCGGGCCCGGCAGGTCGGCCAGGATGCCCACTTCCACGCCGACGCGGGCGGCGGCGGCACGCACTTCGGCGGCACGCTTGGCCTGGCCGGACGGGTCACCATGGCTGAAGTTGAGGCGCACCACGTTGACGCCGGCGCGGAACAGATCCTCCAGCACGCCCGGCGGATCAGTGGCCGGACCGAGGGTGGCAAGGATCTTGGTGCGACGCTGACGCTCGAACATGGTGAATGGGCCTCTCCCGATAAAGAACGGAAATTAGCACATCCTTCACGCCGCATGTATACGGTTACAGCCTTGTGCTGCCTGACTTCGCGGGTCATGGAACGGACATCACCCGGACATACGCTGGCGCAGGGTGTTCTGTAGAGCCGGGCCATGCCCGGCTGCACCGTGGGCCGCAATCAGCCGAGCGTGGGGCCAGCTCTCCAGGCGGGGTGGCTAGGCCAACAGCGTCGTCAGCTGTGCCGGCTCGCGAGCCAGCTGGCCCGCACCGGCTTCGGTCAGTTCGGCTTCACCGCCAAAGCCCCACAGCACACCCACGCTGCGCAGGCCGTGGTGGCGTGCGCCCTCGATGTCCATGCGGCGGTCGCCGATCATCCAGCACTGTGCGGGCTGCAGCTGCAGGCGGCGCAGTGCCTCCCCGACCAGCTCGGGCTTGTGGCTGCGCGAGCCGTCCAGGGTCGAACCGACGATCTCCTCGAACAGCCCGCCAAACGGCAGGTGCGCAAGGATGCGGCGCGCATGCGGCTCGTTCTTGGCGGTGACCACCGCCAGGCGGTGGCCTCGGCCATGCAGCGTGCGCAGGGTGTCTTCCACCTGCGGGTACACCGTGTGTTCGCGCCAGCCTTCGGCATCGAAGCGCTCGCGGTAATAGCCCACCGCCTGCTCCACCCGCGCTGGTTCGACGAACAGTGGCGTGAAGGTGGTACGCAGCGAAGGACCGATCCAGCCCAGCAGCGTCTCCTGCGGCGGCACCGGATGGTCCATCTTCTGCAGCGCATAGGCGATGCAGGCGGTGATGCCCACCTGCGAGTCGATCAGCGTGCCGTCCAGGTCGAAGAACAGGACATCCTTGCCGTGCCCGGCACTCATGCGCCGCGCGCGTCGAGTGCGGCCACCGCCGGCAGGGTCTTGCCCTCCAGGAACTCCAGGAACGCGCCGCCGCCGGTGGAGATGTAGCTGACCTGCTGGGCGATATCGAACTTGTCGACCGCCGCCAGGGTGTCGCCGCCACCGGCGATGGAGAACGCCTTGGAGCTGGCGATGGCGCGGGCCAGCGCTTCGGTGCCCTTGCTGAAGGCTTCGAACTCGAACACACCGACCGGGCCGTTCCAGACCACGGTGCCAGCCTTCTCGATCAGCTGCGCGTACTGCGCCGCGGTCTGCGGGCCGATGTCCAGGATCAGATCATCTTCGGCAACGGCGTCGACCACCTTCACCTCGGCGACCGCGTCGGGCATGAACTGCTTGGCGGTCACCACGTCCACCGGCAGCGGGATGTCGGCGCCGCGCGCCTTGGCATCGGCCACGATCTTCTTCGCGGTGTCCAGCAGGTCCGGCTCGTACAGCGACTTGCCGACGTTGTAGCCGGCGGCAGCGATGAAGGTGTTGGCGATGCCACCACCGACGATCAGCTGGTCGACCTTGCCGACCAGGTTGGCCAGCAGTTCCAGCTTGGTGCTGACCTTGCTGCCGGCGACGATGGCCAGCAGCGGCTTGGCCGGCGCATCCAGCGCCTGCGCCAGCGCGTCCAGTTCGGCCATCAGCAGCGGGCCACCGGCAGCAACCGGGGCGAAGCGGATGACACCGTGTGTGGAGGCCTGCGCACGGTGCGCGGTGCCGAAGGCGTCCATCACGAACACATCGCACAGGGCGGCGTACTTTTTCGACAGGGCTTCATCGTCCTTGCCCTCGCCGACGTTCATGCGGCAGTTTTCCAGCAGCACCAGCTGGCCCGGCTGGACCTCTACACCGTCGACCCAGTCGCGCACCAGCGGAACCTCGCGACCGAGCAGCTCGGACAGGCGCTGGGCCACCGGCGCCAGCGAATCGGCTTCGCTCCACACACCTTCCTTCGGGCGCCCCAGGTGCGAGGTGACCATCACCGCCGCGCCCTGCTCCAGCGCGCGCTTGAGCGTCGGCAGCGAAGCGGTGATGCGCTGTTCGGAAGTGATGCGGCCATTCTCGATCGGCACGTTCAGATCCTGGCGGATCAGCACGCGCTTGCCGGAGAGGTCGAGGTCGGTCATGCGGACGATGGACATGGGCAACTCTTTGGCTCGGGGACGGGATGCCGGGGTACGGCAGACGGCCATTGTATCGGGTGCGGGTGGTGGGAGGGTCGATGCCTGCGGCAGGCAGAGGCGCACAGCAACAGCAACGGCAACAGCAACTGCCAAAGCGCTGACGCTTCATGATGCTGGGGGTGGGCCGGGGCGGTGTGGGCTGGCAGGGGGCGCCGTGAATCCGTCCATGGAGGCTTGGCAGCCGCATCCATGCGGCTGACACCCCTGCCAACCCACACCGCCCCGGCCTCGACAGGTTCATGTGACGGAGCGGATGGCAAAGGCAAGAGCGGTTTCTGATGTCGGATGGAGAAAGAAGGGGTCAGATCCGTTTTCCTGCGGAAAACGGATCTGACCCCGAGGGCCCCGCTGTTCTGTAGAGCCGAGCCCATGCTCGGCTGGAGATTTCGCGGAGAGCAGCCGAGCGTGGGCTCGGCTCTACAAGAAGCGCCCAGCGAAGCTGCTTTGCTCTTGCTCTTCTTCTTTCTCTTCCGTGGGTGGAAGCAACCGGAAACTGTCAGAGGCCGGGCGGGGTGGGTTCGCGGGGGTGTCAGCCGCATGGATGCGGCTGCCAAGCCTACAAGGACGTACTTGCGGCGTCCCCCGCGAACCCGCCCCGCCCGGCCAAGCGCTGCTTTTGCTTTGCACGCCCCCCCCCCCACCCACGAGGGGCTCCGCCGTTCGCTGGACCCTATTCCGAAGGCGCCGGCTTCTGCCGAAGCAGGCTGACCGCCAGGCCGCCAACAACCAACACACCCAGCCCCAGCAACGCCCACAGCAACCACGCCTTCCAATCGTGCTGCGGCTTCAGCGCCGCGTCACCGGCCAGCGGCTCCGGGCTGCCCTCCAGGCGCGCCAGCGTCGGCTGCCACGACGGATCATTGCGCTGCCGCAGTTCCTCGATCAACACACCAATCGGCGCTTCCATGCGGCGCGCGGTCGCGCTGCCCACTGCCAGTGCATACGGTGCTGCCCCCTGGCTCAGGAACACCAGTACTTCCGGCTGGTAGCCCAAGCGCAGGGTCGGTGCGGTCGCAGTTTCCGCCGGGTTCGCCACCAGCTTCCAGTAGCGGTCACGATGCACGCCCCCCAGCGGCTGGGCCGCTGATTGCTGGCGCTGGCCCTGCGCGCCCTGCTGCAGTTGGTACGCGATCCATGGCGCACTGCGGCGCTGCCATTCCGCACTCTCGTCATCGCGGCTGAACAACGTCCACTGCACCAGGCTGTTGTCGGCGCTGGCCACATCCGCGCGCGCTACCGGGAAACGGCCGTCGAGTTCGAAGGTGTATTCACCCTTGCCCTTCGAGGTCGGTTCCAGCGACAGCCACTCCCACGGCAGCGTGGCCGGCGCCGGCGGCAGCTCGGCCAGCACGCTGCGCAGCGTCGGCAGGCGCGCATCGCCCTGCGCCAGCACGCGCAGATAGCGCGCCTCGCCGTCCACCTGCAGGCGGCGCTGCAGCAGGCGCTTGCCAGCACTCTGCAGGTCGACCAGCGGGATGTCACGCCCGATCGGACGCCAGTGCTGCAGGTCGTCGCTGGCATCCAGCTGCACCTGCGCCTGCAACGGCTGTCCGCTGTCAGCCCAGTCCAGCACCAGTGCCGCCAACGGTTGCTGGCCGAGCACGCTGGCATCGATCAGCCAACCACCCTGCCCGTTCGCTGCCGCACCGCCGCTCACGCGTGCTTCGACGCGACGGACACGGCCATCGGTATCGCGCTCGGTCAGCAACTGCAGATCGTTGCGCTGTGCTTCGGCCAGCGGCGGCAGCGCGAACCACGGCAGCTCACGCTGCACCGGCGGCTGTGCCAGCGGCTGGTCCGGCGCCAGCAATGCCGATGGCAACGATTGGCCGGCGGCGTTGAACACCTGCAGGTCACCCAGGTCTGCGGCACCTGCACGGCGATAGATCGCCGGCTCCAGAACCACCCTGTACGCACCGGACTGTGCGCTGGACAGCGTCAACGGCCACTGCTCGGCGTACTGCGTGCGGTAGTCGGCGGCCTGCACCGCGACGGCGGCCAGCATGCCGAACATCGCCGGCAGCAGCGCCCTGCTCCACTTCCTCATTGTTTTTCCTCCACGGACGGCGCCGCGCTGGGCGGTGCCGGTGCCAGATAACCCACGACCGTGCACAGCAGGCCGTAGGCGATGAACGATGCGATGCCCAGCAGGTTGCCCAGGTGCTGGCGATCGACGATGACCAGCTTGGCCAGCACCACGCCCATCAGCACGGCACCGACCATCCACAACACGCGCTGGCCACGGCGCGATCCCCACACCCAGGCAATCACGCCGAGCACGCTCCACAGCACGGTCAGGCTGGTCTGCGCCAGGCTGGAACGCATCATCGACGCACTCCACGACAGGCCGCCCCACTGATGCACGCCATGCAGCACCACGCTGGTCAGCGCGACGAACGTTGCCAGTGACAGCAGCGGCATGCGGATTCCCGACAGGGTCTTCGGCGCCTGATCGCTGTACAGCCAGCGTGCAAGCAGCAACAGGCTCAGCCACTGTCCGAGCTCGGCCGGATTCAATACCGGCAGCCAGAGCAGCGGCGCAGCATCGCCCGGCAGCAGCTGTCCGAACAGCCAGCCGATCGACAACAGGCCGAACAGCACGCACTGCAGCGGCTGGCGCACGCGATCGAACGCTGCACCCAGCGGCCAGCGCAGCGCATTCCAGCGCCACAGCGACAGCGCCGCCATCAACAGCCACGGCACCGTCACCAGCAACGTGGTCCAGCCCTGTGCCAGACCGGCCTCGCCACCGCCCCACAGGGCCAGCAGCGAAAGCAGAGACGGCCACAACAGCCACCACAGGAACTGCGCGATGCGCGCCACGCTGTCGCCCCCCTGGCGCAGGCAGAGCAGCGTGCGCACGCCCATCACCGCGAACACCGCCCAGGCCAGCGCACCGTAGCCGGCGAACGGCTGATGGTGCGCGTCGCTCTGCATCAGCGCCAGCGGGAAGCCCAGCGCCAGCATGGCCAGCGCGGTCACGCCCAGTGCGCGTGCCGGCTGACGGCGCTGCATTTCGGCGGCCAGCCAGGCAGTGACGGCGGCCAGCACCAGCAACGCGTCCACTTCGGTGCGGTACGGGAAGAAGCGGGTGATCTCATGCACCATGCCGCCCAGCCACCACAGCAGGCCCCACAGGTAGTAGACCAGGGCGATCTCGTGGCGTGACCTGCGCTGGTAGCTCCAGGCCGACGCGAAGCCGGCCAGGGCCAGCAGCAGCGCCCCGATGGCAGTCGGATTGATCAGGAAGCGCAGGTCCTCATGCCAGTGATCGCCACCGGCCACGAAGGCGAACGCAGCGCCCATCTGCAGCAGCGCGCCGGACACCTGCGGCAGCCAGCGCTTCTGGCGCAGGCCCAACCAGGCCAGTCCGGCGCCTTCCAGCGCGAACACCGCGCCGGTGGCCCGCGCCGACAAGGCCAGCGGCACCGCCAGCGTGGCAAAGCCCACCGCCAGCACCGCGTGCGACTGCGCCAGCACGGTGTACGACGCGCGCCTGATCAACGCCCACGCCAGCGCCGCGTAGATCGCGGCCAGGCCAAGTGCGCACAGCGCCAGCGTCATCGGCTGCTGGTACAGCATCCCCGCCTGCAACGAGAACGCGACCAACGGCGTACCGAACACCAGGCTGCCATCGACCAGGTCACGCTGCCCGGCGGGCTGCCGGCGTGCGTAGAGCAACGGGATCAGCAGGTAGAAGGCGAAGAACAGCAGCAGGAACGGCTCGGTGCTGCTGAACTTGTCAGGCGCGTACTGCAGCACGCCCCAGAACGTGCCGATACCGAAGGTGAAGGCGAAGCCCAGCAGGTTCAGCGCGCGCCACGGTCGGAACCAGGCAATGGCGAAGATGCCGGCGTTGAGCACGGCGTAGTAGCTGAACAACCCCACGTGGTTGCCGCTGCCGGTGGACAGCCACAGCGGTGCCATGAAGCCGGCGAGGATGCCCAGCACCGCCAGCGTACGCGAGTTCTGCACCACCGCCAGCACGCACAGCGCGGCCACCAGTGCAATGGAGCTGACGAAGGCGAAGCCCGGCGGAATCAGCTCGAAACGCTTGAAGGCCGCGAAGATGGTCAACAGCAGCACGCCGATGGCACCGCCCTGCAAGGCCAGCGCAAACAGGCGCCGGCGCTCGCGCTGGTGCCAGCCGAACGCCAGCAGGCCCAGTGCACCGACGGTGACACCGGCCAGGCGCAGCTCGATCGGCAGCACCAGCCAGCCCTGGTCGCTGACGTACTTCAGCAGCGCAGCGACACCGGCCAGCAGCACCAGCATGCCGATCTTCACCGGCACGTTGCCCTCGGTGAACCAGCGCTTGACCGCGCCACTGCCGCGCTCGATGAAGTTCGGCAGCGCCGGTCCGGAAGGCAACGGTGGCTGCATCGGCGCGGGTGGCACCGGCGGTGGTGCGATCGGGCGCGGCGCCTCCGTTGCCGCAGGCACCGCTTCGCGCACCGGCGTTGGCTGAGGCGGAGGCTGAGGCGGAGGCGGAGGCGGTGCAGCAGCCGCCACCGGCCGCAGGAACCGTGGATCGGCACTGGCCACAGGGGGGGCCGCAGGCCGTTCAGGCGCGTGCATGGCGGCGACCGGCGCGGCAGCCATGGCGCTTTCCAGCGCGGCGACGCGGCGGCGCAGGCCGGCAATCATCACCAGCGCCACCACCAGCAGCAGCGGGATGGCCAGCAGGACCAGTACGACCAGGGCAATCAGTGCTTCCATTGCGTGCTTCCATAGCGTTCCCGCGCCCCATCGGCAGCGGTCGACCGGCCCATGCTACGACAGGGCCGGCCCCATAAACGACGAACCCCGGCCAGGCCGGGGTCCGTGTGCGATCTTCGCCGGCCTTACTTGGCGGCGATGACCTTGGCCATTTCCAGGCACTTGTTCGAGTAGCCCCACTCGTTGTCGTACCAGGTGACCAGCTTGACGAAGGTGCCGTCCAGGGCGATACCAGCGTCGGCGTCGAACACCGAAGTGCAGGTTTCGCCGCGGAAATCGGTGGCCACCACCTTGTCTTCGGTGTAGCCCAGGATGCCCTTCAGCGGGCCTTCGCTCTGTGCCTTCACTTCCGCGCAGATCTCGGCGTAGGTGGCTTCCTTTTCCAGTTCGACGGTCAGGTCGACCACCGACACGTCCGAGGTCGGGACGCGGAAGCTCATGCCGGTCAGCTTCTTGTTCAGTTCCGGGATGACCACGCCGACGGCCTTGGCCGCACCGGTGGACGACGGGATGATGTTCTCCAGGATGCCACGGCCACCGCGCCAGTCCTTGTTGGACGGGCCATCGACGGTCTTCTGGGTGGCGGTTGCCGCATGCACGGTGGTCATCAGGCCGCGCTTGATGCCCCACTTGTCATTGATGACCTTGGCCAGCGGGGCCAGGCAGTTGGTGGTGCACGAGGCGTTGGAAATGATCGCCTGGCCGGCGTAGGTCTTGTCGTTCACGCCGTAGACGAACATCGGCGTGTCGTCCTTCGACGGCGCCGACATGATGACCTTCTTGGCGCCGGCATCGATGTGCTTCTGCGCGGTTTCCTTGGTCAGGAACAGGCCGGTGGCTTCCAGCACCACGTCGGCACCGACTTCATCCCACTTCAGGTTGGCCGGGTCGCGTTCCTGGGTCAGGCGGATCTTCTTGCCGTTGACCAGCAGGTCGTTGCCCTGCACCGCCACGTCGGCCTTGAAGCGGCCGTGCACGGAGTCGTACTTGAGCATGTACGCCAGGTAGTCCGGCTCCAGCAGATCGTTGATGGCCACGATTTCGATGTCGTCGCCGAAGTTCAGCACCGCCGAGCGCAGGACGTTACGCCCGATGCGACCGAAACCGTTGATACCAACCTTGATTGCCATTTCTCAAGCTCCTGCGGCCGCTACGGGTGCGGCGGGATGGATAGGGCCCACAAGTCTAGCAAACCGGGGCTGGCCACCGTGGGCCAGCGCCCGGGCCAGAGGGCCGGCGGACAGGATTTGATCCGGATCAAAGCGTTAGCACGGCGTGAGGCCGAGACTGTCGCCATCCACCCAGCAACGAGATCACCCCCATGCGCAAGACCTCCCCCCTGATCCTGGCCGGCCTGGCTGCCGCCCTGTCCCTCGCCGCCGCCCCGGCCATGGCCCAGTCAAAGGGCGACTGGACCGTCTCGGCCGGCGTCCACCAGGTGGCGCCGAAGTCGAACAACGGCTGGCTGGCCGGCCACACGCTGAAGGTCGACGTCGACAACGACGTCAAGCCGACCATCACCGGCGAGTACTTCATTGCCGACAACCTGGGCATCGAAGTGCTGGCCGCGCTGCCGTTCAAGCACGACATCAACATCAATGGCCTCGGCCGCGTCGGCAGCACCAAGCAGTTGCCGCCGGTGGTGACCCTGCAGTACCACTTCAACAGCAAGGGCAAGGTCTCGCCGTTCGTCGGCGCGGGCGTGAACTACACGACCTTCTTCAGCGAAGACACCACCGGTGCGCTGGCCGGCAGCAAGCTGAAGCTGCAGGATTCGTGGGGTCTGGCCGCGCATGCGGGCATCGACTTCGCGATCGGCGAGAAGGGCGCCCTGCGTGTGGACATGCGCTGGATCGACATCGACAGCAAGGTGAAGTTGAACGGCGAGAAGATCGGCACGGTCAACATCGATCCGCTGGTCTACGGCGCTTCGTACGTCTTCAAGTTCTAAGCGGTGTGTTGGGCGCGGGGGCTTCGCCCCCGCTCCCCCGCCATACGCAAAACCCTCGCAGCATGTTGCCCCGGTGATTGCCGGGGCTTTTTTGTGCCTGGGACAGAAGCGGTTCCGGAGCTGGGGCGAGGCGGGGAGCAGAGCCGGGACACGCCGCGCCTCCCGCTGCGCTCCCGCTTCGGAACAGGAACGCGCCGCTCTTCAATCCACCTACCCCGCTAGAATGTGCACATGAAAGCCCTGCATTCCCTGTTCCTCGCCGCCGCCCTGGCGCCGGCCCTGCTGTCCGCTTCCGCCCCGGCCCATGCCTGGGGCGCGCAAGGCCACCGCCTTGTCGCCGAAGTCGCCGACGCCCGCCTCAATCCCACCGCCCGTGCCGAAGTGGATCGCCTGCTGGCCACCGAACCGGACGCCACGCTGGCCAGCATCGCGCCCTGGGCCGACCAGTTGCGCGCCAAGGATCCGGGCCTGGGCCGTCGTTCGGCCGGCTGGCACTACGTCAACATCGCCGAAGACAATTGCCATTACGAAGCACCGAAGCACTGCAGGAACGGCAACTGTATCGTCGAGGCCCTGAAGGCACAGAGCACCATCCTCGGCGACCGCAGCCTGACCGATGGCGAGCGTCTGCAGGCGCTGAAGTTCGTCGTGCACCTGGTCGGCGACATCCATCAGCCGATGCACGCCGGTTACGCGCACGACAAGGGCGGCAACGATTTCCAGCTGCAGTTCGGCAACCGCGGTACCAACCTGCACTCGCTGTGGGACAGCGGCATGCTCAACACCCGCAAGCTGGACGACGCGGGCTACCTGCCGCTGCTGCAGAGCCAGCGCGCGCCGAAGCTGGCGCGCCAGTCCAACCCGCAGCGCGACCCGCAGACGTGGGCCGAGGCCAGCTGCCGCATTTCCATGCAAGCTGGCGTTTATCCGGCCACGCGTAAAATCGGTGACGAATACACCGAGCGCTACCGGCCGCTGGCCGAAGCGCAGCTGCGACTGGCCGGCGAGAACCTGGCGCAGTTGCTGAACCGCGTGCTCGGCGCGCGCTGAGGAGGGTTCCAATGTCGGTCCAGGTGCAGTCGTTCTTCCACCGTGACAGCAATACCTTCAGCTACCTGGTCAGCGACCCGGCCAGTGGCGAGGCAGCGCTGATCGACCCGGTCCTGGACTACGACCCGGATACCGACGCCAGCAGTGAAGCGCCGCTGCATGCCGCGTTGCAGGCCATCGAGCAACACCGCCTGCAGCTGCGCTGGCTGCTGGAAACCCATGCCCACGCTGACCATGTGTCGGCCGGGCGCCGCCTGAAGCATCGTTTCCCGCAGGCCACGCTGGCCATCGGCGAAGGCATCCGCGCGGTACAGGCAACGTTTGCACCACGCTATGGCCTGCAGCTTCCTGCCGCAGATGAAATCTTCGATCACCTGTTCAGCGACGGCGAAACCTTCGCTCTGGGCGAACTGCGCTGCCAGGTGATCGCCGTGCCCGGCCATACCAGCGACAGCATCGCCTACCTGATCGACGATGCGCTGTTCACCGGCGACTCGCTGTTCATGCCCGATGGCGGCACCGCCCGCTGTGACTTCCCCGGTGGTGATGCCGCGCAGCTGTACCGCTCGATCCAGCGCCTGCTGGCCCTGCCCGATGCAACGCGCGTGTTCGTCTGCCACGACTACGGCCCGGGTGGACGCAGTTTCGCCAACGAAACCACCATCGGCGAACAGCGCGCGCACAACATCCACGTGCATGACGGCGTAGCCGAGGCGGAGTTCGTCAGCGTGCGACAGGCCCGCGATGCCACGCTGGAAGAACCGAAACTGATGCAGCCCGCAGTGAAGGCCAACATCCAGGGCGGGGCCTGATCGACGCCGCTGTACTGGCCGGGCATGGCCCGGCGCCACCCGGCATCACGCGCGATCATTTTCCCTGCGTGCGGACCGTCTGCCGGCCCTTCACGACCTCGAAGGTGAAGGCGTACTGCAGGGTGACGGCCACCGGTTCGACCCGCTCGGCACTGCGGCAGTCGCCGCGATCAGCCGGCACTTTGCCTGCCGCGAAGTGACAGACTGCGGCGGACGAGTACTTCCACATGGCAACCGCCTCCTGCGCTGCCTGCAGCAAGGGCGCATTCTCCGGTGCCTCACCCGCACTGCATTCGCTGCGGTCGGTCAGCGGAATGCTGCGCTCAACGCTGCCCTGCGCATCCACCACCACCTGCAGGCAGACCGTAGTCGGCGGCAGCGAGGTGCGTGGATCACGCTCGCCCACCACCGGGTCCGGTGCCGTATGCAGTTGTGGCATGCGGTAGCCTTCGCTGGCGGCCAGCGCGTAGGGCTGGATCTGGCCGGTCCCTCCCCCCGCATCGGGTCGCAGGCGCTGGTGACCCACATTCTCGCTGCGGGTATCGGCGGTGGTCAGGCGATCCTGGGTTGCACATCCCGCCAGCAGCACCGCCATCATCAGCAGCGGCGCTCGCTTCACTTCGTGTCCTCGGTGTCATCCATGGCGTAGGTAATCGGGACGCGCACGGCACCGGCCACCGGCTTGCCGTTCTTCACTGCGGGCCGATAGGTCCAGCTGCGCGCCGCAGCAATCGAGACAGCATCGAACACCCCCGGATTGGTGGCGCTGAGCACCTGGACGTCGGTGGGATGGCCTTGGGCATCCACTTCCACGCGCAGGTTCACCACGCCCACCTGGCGCTGCTCGACCGCAGATTTCGGATAGGACGGCGGCGGCATCTTGTCGACCTGGATCTCCCGATCCATGACGGCCCCTGCCGCGCCTCCCGCGCCTCCGCCCTGGCTGGCCCACGCCACCGCTCCCATCCCCAGGCACACCCCGACCACCAGTACCTGTCCCGACACCCACGGCAATGCCTTCCGCTTGGACTGCTTCAACATGGCGATGCGCTCCTTCAACACGGGTTGGCTGCGCCAATGGCAGACCGCGGGCGCAACCGGGTGGACCAGCTGCGCCTTCAGCAGCGTGCTGGCGTAGAGGCCGCGCAGCGCAGGCTGCGGGCCGATGGTGCGGGCATCGCAGGCCAGTTCCTGGTCGCGCAGGAAGCGGCGTGCGGCCCAGGGCAGCAGCGGGTGGAACCAGAACACCGCGCGCACCAGCAACAGCGCGCCGTTGGCCCAGTGGTCGCCATTGCGACGGTGGCTGCGCTCGTGCTGCACGATCAGGTGCTGTTCCTGTGCACTGAAGTGCTGGTCGAAGTCAGGGCCGACCACGATGCGCGGCCGCCACAGGCCAACCAGCGCTGGCAGGCCCGGGTCGGCGCTGGCCTGCCAGCTGCCATCGGTGCGCGGCGTCAGTGGACCCATGCGCCGTTCGAAACGGCGCTGCGCACGCAGGTCGCGCAGCAGGCAGAGGCCCATGCCCAGCGCCCATGCCAGCAGCAGGGGTGCCCATGGCAGCGACTGCCCGCTCAGTCCATCCACGGCACCCGGCAGCACTTTCAGCGGCAGCGTGGGTACCTGCTGCAACAACGCAACCTGCGGCAACGGCAGCATCAGTGCCAGCAGCAGCATCGGCAGCAGCCACCAGCTGCGGTATGCCAGACCAGCGCCCCCCAATCGCACCAGCAGCGGCCGCATCACCGCCAGCAGGACCGCGCCCACCGCCAACCACAGGCTGGCCTGCCACACTCCGTTGAGCAGCTCAGTCATGGTCCAGCTCCTGGATCAGTTTCTTCAGTTCGGTGATGTCCTGCGCGCTCAACTGGCCGCGCTCGCTGAAGTGCGCGACCAGCGGCGCCACGCGCCCTTCAAAGACACGACCGATGAAATCCTGGCTCTGTGCCGCCACCCACGCCTGGCGCTGCAGCAGCGGCCGGTACAGGTAGCGCCGGCCATCACGCTCGGCAGCAATCGCGCCCTTGGTCAGCAGACGATTGAGCAGGGTCTTGATGGTCGGTTCGGCCCAGTCGCGGTGGGCCAGTGCGGCGACCACTTCATCGGCGCTACGCGGTGCCTGCTGCCACAGCACCTCCATCACAACGGCTTCGGCTTCGCTGATCGGAGTCATGGTTTACGTCCGTAATCGATAAACCGATTACGCGCGTAATCGAATCGCCTGTCAAGCCCCTCGACTCCAGGTTCATCCTGGCTGCGCCAGCATCGATGCCTCCCGCCCCAGGCCCCGGATGAAGCCGCTGCCCAAGAAGGATTTCCCGGTCGAGCAGGCCCGCCGCTTCCTCGAACCTGGCCCGATCGTGCTGGTCAGTACCGCCTGGCGTGGCCAGCGCAACCTGATGACGATGGGCTGGCACATGGTGATGGGCTTCTCGCCGTCATTGGTCGCCACCTACCTGTGGGACGCGAACCACAGCCACGCGCTGGCCCGTGGCAGCGGCGAATGCGTGATCAACGTGCCCGGCGTGGAGCTGCTCGACACCGTGGTGGACATCGGCAACTGCAGCGGCCGCGAGGTCGACAAGTTCGCCCGTTTCGAGCTCGATGCGCTGCCCGCGCGCGAGGTCGGCGCGCCGCTGGTCGGCCAATGTCATTCGAGCTTCGAATGCCGACTCTACGACGACAGCCAGGTGCAATCGAGCAACCTGTTCATCTGGGAAATCGTTCGCGCCCACGTCGCGCCCCGGCCGAAACTGCCGCGCACGGTGCATTACCGCGGCGATGGCCAGTTCATGGTGTCCGGCGCCGAAGTCTCGCGTCGACGGCGGTTCAAGCCCGACATGCTGTAATGCCAGCACTCCCCCACACGCAGGACCGCCGCGCATGACCGAACACCTCACCGACCTGGACGCCGCCGTCGACTGGTTGTTTGCGCGCGTGGACGGGCCGCTGCGGATCGGGGCACCGCTGGCACTGGGCAAGCCGCATCGGCTGCTCAATGCCCTTTATGCACGCGTCGAGCACGATCCGTCGCGACCGCTGCAGCTGTATACCGCGCTGTCGCTGAACCCGCCGAAGGCGCGCGGCAACGGCCTGGAAGCGCGCTTCATGGCGCCGTTCGCGCAGCGCCATTTCGGCGACGATTTCCCGCGCCTGGCCTATGCCGATGCGATCGCGCGCGATGCGCTGCCGGCACATGTGCAGGTGGAAGAGTTCTACATGCAGTCCGGCGCCCTGCTCGGTTCGCGCCAGGCGCAATCCAGCTATACCAGCCTGAACTACACCCACGCCGCCGATGCGGTCGCGCAGCGCGCGCCGCAGGTGATCGTGCAGAAGGTGGCGATGCGACCGAACGATCGCCGGCTTTCGCTGTCGTGCAACAACGACATCACCCAGGACACGCTGGATGCGATGACCGCGCGCGGGCTGCCGCGCCCGTTGCTGATCGCCGAGATCGATCCGCAGCTGCCTTACATGGGCGGCTCGGCCACGGTCGATGTGTCGTTCTTCGATCTGGTGATCACCCCGCCGCCGCCGCACCCGGCGCTGTTCGGGCTGCCGCGGCAGCCGGTGGGCGATGCCGACTACGCCATCGGCCTGTACGCCAGCACGCTGGTGCGCGACGGCGGCACCCTGCAGATCGGCATCGGCACGCTGGCCGACGCGCTCAGCCATGCGCTGGTGCTGCGCCACACCGACAACGCGCGCTACCGCCGCGTGCTGCATGCGCTGGATCCACACCTGGCCAGCCACCCGCTGGTGCAGGAGATCGGCGGACTGGATCCGTTCGAGGTGGGCCTGTACGGCTGCAGCGAGATGCTCAACGAAGGCTTCCGCCGGCTGGTGCAGACCGGGGTGATCAAGCGCAAGGTGCACGACGACCTGGCGCTGATGCAGCGCATCGAGAACGGCAGCACGCTGTCCATCGACCACGCCACCCTGGCCGCCGAGGGCGAGTACCTGCACGGCGCGTTCTACCTGGGCTCGCCGGAGTTCTACGAGTGGCTGCGCACGCTGCCGGAAGACGAATGCCGTGCGATCGGCATGCGCCGCATCAGCGAAATCAACCAGCTGTATGGCGGCAACGAGACGCTGGAGCGCCTGCAACGCCGCCATGCGCGCTTCTTCAACTCCTGCATGATGGCCACTGCACTGGGCGCGGCCGTGTCGGATGCGCTGGACGACGGACGTGTGGTGTCCGGCGTGGGTGGCCAGTACAACTTCGTGGCGATGGCACATGCCCTGCCGGAAGCGCGCAGCGTCTTGATGTTCCGCGCGGCGCGCGATGACAAGGGCCAGCGCGAATCCAACGTGCGCTGGAACTACGGGCACACCACCATCCCGCGCCACCTGCGCGACATCTACCTCAACGAATACGGCATCGCCGATCTGCGCGGCCTGACCGACGAGGACTGCGTGCATGCGATGACCGCGATCACCGAGGCCCCGTTCCAGGGTGGCCTGCTGCAGCAGGCACAGGCCTCGCGCAAGCTGTTGGCGGCGTCCCAGCCCGACCCGCAGCGCCTGCAGCGCAATACGCCGCAGGCACTGGCCGCGGCACTGGCACCGTTCCGCGCCGACGGCAGCCTGCCGGACTATCCGCTGGGCAGCGACTTCAACGAGGTCGAGCAGGTGCTGGTGAAGGCGCTGGGTTGGCTGAAGGCCAACACGCAGACCCGCGGCGACAAGCTGCGCACGGTCTGGGCGGCTCTGCGGCAACCGGCCGGCGACGGCGATGCGGTGTACCTGCAGCGCATGGGCCTGCAGGCCCCGAAGGATTTCGCCGAACGGCTGGACGCGCGCCTCCTGCGGCTGGCACTGGCGCGCACCGCCTGAGAAAAGGGGACGGAGGGGATTAAGTCGCATGTGCACAAACGACTTAATCCCCTCCGTCCCCTTTTTCCTGCGGCAAAGAAAAGGCCGGCGTGCGCCGGCCTTTCCTCATTACGCCGCGAAGCTGTTTACAGCGACTTGGCCGCTTCCACCACGTGGGCAGTGGTGAAGCCGAAGTGCTTGTACAGCTGGTCGGCCGGGGCCGAGGCACCGAAGGTGTCGATACCGATCACGGCACCGTCCAGGCCGACGAACTGGCGCCAGAAACCGGTGACGCCGGCTTCCACCGCCACGCGCTTGCGCACGGCGTTCGGCAGCACCGATTCACGGTAGGCCGCATCCTGGCGCAGGAACACGTCGGTGGACGGCATCGAGACCACGCGGGTCTTGAGGCCGGCCGCGTCCAGCTGGGCCTTGGCTTCGGTGGCCAGCGAGACTTCCGAACCGGTGGCGATCAGGATCACGTCCGGGGTACCAGCAGCATCGGCCAGCACGTAGCCACCGCGCTCGATCTGGGCGATCTGCTCGGCGTTGCGCGGCTGGTGCGGCAGGTTCTGGCGGCTGAACACCAGGCAGCTCGGGCCATCCTGGCGGGTGATCGCAGCCTTCCAGCTCACCGCCGACTCGACCGCATCGCACGGACGCCACACGTCGTTGTTCGGGATGTAGCGCAGCGAGGCCAGGTGCTCCACCGGCTGGTGGGTCGGACCGTCTTCGCCCAGGCCGATCGAGTCGTGGGTGTAGACGTGGATGGCGTGGGCCGGGATCAGCGCGCTCATGCGCACGCCGTTGCGGGCGTAGTCGCTGAACACCAGGAAGGTGGCGTCGAACGGAATGAAGCCACCGTGCAGGGCCAGGCCGTTGGCAATGGCGGTCATGCCGAACTCGCGCACGCCGTAGTACACGTAGTTGGCGTTGGCGTCGTCGCTGGCAACCGATTTGCTGCCCTTCCACAGGGTCAGGTTGGAGTGCGCCAGGTCAGCCGAGCCGCCGACGATTTCCGGCAGCAGCGGTGCATAGGCTTCGATGGCCAGCTGCGACGCCTTGCGCGAGGCAATCGTCGGGCCTTCGGCGGCCACCTGGGCGATGTAGGCATCGGCCTTGGCAACGAAGTCGGCCGGCAGTTCGCCATGCGAGCGGCGGGTCAGTTCGGCCGCTTCAGCCGGGTACTGGCTGGCGTACTTGTCGAACAGCTGTTCCCATTCGGCCTGGCGCAGCGTGCCGGCGCCGTTGGCGCGCCAGCCGTCGTAGATCGCCTGCGGGATCTCGAACGGACCGTATTCCCAGCCCAGCTGCTTGCGGGTGGCTTCCAGTTCGTCCTTGCCCAGCGGTGCGCCGTGGCTGGATTCCTTGCCCGCCTTGTTCGGCGAACCAAAGCCAATGGTGGTGCGGCAGCAGATCAGGGTCGGCTTGTCGCTCTGCGACAGCGCGGCCTCGATGCCGGCCTTGATGCTCTCCGGGTCATGACCATCGACATCGCGCACCACGTTCCAGCCATAGGCCTCGAAACGCTCCGGGGTGTTGTCGGTGAACCAGCCCTCGACGTTGCCGTCGATGGAGATGTGGTTGTTGTCCCAGAAGCAGACCAGCTTGTGCAGGCCCCAGGTACCGGCCAGCGAAGCGGCTTCATGCGACACGCCTTCCATCAGGCAGCCATCGCCCATGAACACCCAGGTGCGGTGGTCGACCACTTCCAGCTCCGGGCGGTTGAAGCGCTGTGCCAGCAGCTTCTCGGCCAGGGCGAAGCCCACGGCATTGGCGAAACCCTGGCCCAGCGGGCCGGTGGTGGTTTCCACGCCCGGGGTCTCGTGGCGCTCCGGGTGGCCGGCGGTGTGGCTGCCCAGCTGGCGGAACAGCTTCAGCTGCTCGATCGGCAGGTCGTAACCGCTCAGGTGCAGCAGCGCGTACTGCAGCATCGAACCGTGGCCGTTGGACAGCACGAAACGGTCGCGGTTGAACCAGTGCGGGTTGCTCGGGTTATGGCGGAGGTAGTCGTTCCAGAGGACTTCGGCGATGTCGGCCATGCCCATGGGCATGCCGGGGTGGCCGGACTTTGCGGTTTCAACCGCATCGGCGGCAAGGAAGCGGATGGCGTTGGCCAACTGGCGACGGGTAGGCTGCGTCATGGTTCTGTCGGAATCGGGAGGCGGCCGCGGACGTGCGGGCGGCCTATTGTCCCATAGTCGCCGGGCGGGGGGTCGGTTCACCTTGCCCGGTCGTGCCGGCCGCTGGCCGGCAACGTCGTCATCTCCCCCGGATTCCGCATGTGAAGCGGGGTCGGAGCCCTTTCCTTGCGGAAAGGAATCCGACCCCGATCAGGTCGCCAGCAGTGGCGTTGGACTCAGTCCTGCTGCGGGCCCAGCGCCGGGCCGTCGTGCGATTCGCCCTTGGCCACCAGGGTGGTCAGGGCCAGGTCGCCGGTCACGTTCAGCGCGGTACGGCACATGTCCAGGAAGTGGTTCACGCCCAGGATCAGGCCAATGCCCAGCGGGTTCACGCCCACCATCGCGCAGATCATCGCCACCACCGGCAGCGAGCCCGACGGCACGCCGGCGGTGCCGATGCCACCGAGGATGCAGACCGCCATCACCATGATCTGCTGGCCGATGCTCAGGTCCACGCCGAAGAACTGGGCCAGGAAGATCACCGTCACGCCCTCGAACAGCGCGGTGCCGTTCTGGTTGGCGGTGGCGCCCACGGTCAGCACGAAGCGCGACACGCGCTGCGGCAGGCCCATCTGGTCGGCCACGCGCAGCGCGGTCGGCAGGGTGGCGTTGCTGGAGGCGGTGGAGAACGCCATCACCGTCGCTTCCTGGGTATCGCGGAAGAACGACAGCGGCGAACGGCCGGACAGCCACACGGCGGTACCGTAGGTCACGATCATGTGCAGGCCGAGTGCCAGCACCACCACGCCCACGTAGGCACCGAGGCGGATGATCAGCTCGAAGCCGAACAGCGCGGCCAGGTTGAACATGAAGCAGGCCACCGCATACGGGGCCAGGCGGATGACCAGGTTGATCAGGGTCATCGAGATTTCGAACACGCCTTCAATGGCGCGGCGCAGCGGGGCCACCTTCTCGTTGTCGGTCAGCACCATGCCGATGCCGAACATCAGCGCGAAGAACATCAGCGACAGGATTGCGCCGTTGTCGGACGCGGCCTGCAGCACGTTGCTCGGCACGATCGACAGCAGCATGTCCATGCCCTTCGGCGTGCCATGGATGCCAGCAACGATTTCCTTGCTGCGCTCGGCGTTCTCCGAGAGCATCATCGCGGCGACCTGCGGATCGACGCCGGCACCCGGCTTGAGCAGGTTGACCAGCACCAGGCCGATGCCCACGGCAATGCCGGACAGCAGCACGGTATACGCCAGGGTCTTCCAGCCGATGCGGCCAAGGGCGCGGATGTCGCCCATCTCCGACACGCCCATGATCAGCGCCGAGAAGATCAGCGGCACGATCAGCATGAAGATCAGGTTGAGGAACAGGCCCGACGCCGGGGTGGTGATGTAGTCCATTACCCACTTGGCACCGGCCTGCAGACCATCGACGCTGCCGCCCAGGGCGTGCACGATCAGTCCCAGGATCAGGCCGATCGCAAAGCCGATGCCCATCTTCCAATGCAGGGGCAACTTCTTCTTGTCGGCAGCAGCTGCTGTCATGCGCGGGTTTCCTCGAAAAATGAATGCACTCTAACAAAGCGCGCAAGCGGCGCCGGTTCAGGTTCGCCGCGTTGGATACAGCGGCGCCAGGCCAGTGTCAGCGGCGCCGGTAGCCGCCGACCAGTGCGGTCCGTCACGGAAGACCTCGCGCAGACGCGCGCGCAGCGATGCCAGGTCGCCCTGCCCGCCCCAGCGTGCCTGCTGCAGGTCCTGCAGCACCTGGCGCTGGCGAGGGTCATCCAACCGCGCGATGACCTGCTCGATGCGCTCAACCCCGGCCATCGCGCACAGCTGCGCTTCCACCTGATCGAAGCCTTCGCCATCCAGCGTGCGGCGCAGTTCGGTCAGGCCGGCACGTCCGCGCGCCACAGTCGGCACAGAGGGCTTGCCGGCTGCAGGCGTCGCCGCACGCGGTCGGCGGCCTCGCTGCCAGCCCCACAACAGGGTCAGCAGCCACAGCAGCGCCAGGCCGATGGCCGCGCCCATCCACGGCCAAGGGCGTTCGGCCAGGCCGCTGGCGCGCGGATCGGTCGCGGCGATGCGGCTGTCCTGGCCATCGCTGCCGGGCAGCGCGGCATTGGTGTCGATCGGCGGCAGCGGCGCAGGTGAAGCACTGCCACCGCCATTACCGGCTGCGACAGCCAGTGTCAGGTCCGGCAGCTTCGCTTCCTGCGCCTTGCCCGCGCGCACATCCCACCACGGCAGGCGCGGCCCCGGCACCACCAGCGAGCCTGGCTGGCGCGGCACGATCGAATAGCGGCGGGTGATCTTCAGCCGCGGCGTGCTGCCATTGAACGATTCTTCGTACTGCGCAGGTTCGGCGAATACCTGCGCATGGGGGCCCAGATCCGGCACCGGCAGGTCGGTGAACTGTGCGCGGGTTGCCCCTTCGGCAATCGCCTCGACCACCACAGTGGCGGCCTCACCGGTACGGGCGCTGGTCGGCGCACTGGTGTAGCGCAGCTGGAGGCTCTGCAGCGGAAGCCATGGCTGCGGCGCCTGTGCCGGTTGCGCCTGCACCTGCAGCGTGCGATCGGCGCCGGTGGCATTCATGCGGCCGTCGCCGCCGCCGAAGAAGTCGTCGAAGAAGCCACCGGCACTGCGCCCACTGAAGCGCGCACCGGCCAGCCGAAGTGCACCGCTGCGCTCGGGGATCAGCAGGAAGCGGCGCTCGACCACGTTGTAGCGGCGGCCGTTGACCTGCCGCACATCGGTGCGGTCATCGCCTACCCGCTGCAGCGACGCACCTGCCGGTGTATCCAGCACCAGTTCGCCAGAGGCCAGCTGAGAGGCGAAGAACAGCCTCACCACCACGCCTACGCTCTGCTGCACATACGGCGTTTCGTCATCGACAACGGTTTCGATGAATGCCGCCGCATTGCTGTCGGGGCCGGCCACGGCAGCGGCATCCACCTGCAGGGTCAGCGGCGCGGTACGGACGCTGCCCACCTGCAGGCCCGGCACCACCAGTGCACCACTACGCCGTGGCGTCAGCGCCACGCCATACAGGTTGCGCTGCTGCATGCTGCCGTTGCTCCACTCCACCTGGCGGCTGCTGGTCTGCCCGCTGAGGTCGAAGTCGGTACGCAACGGTGTGAAGTCAGGGGCGCCCTGGTCGCTCTCGACATTGAGCGTGACCGTGTCGCCCATCGCGATGCGGTCGCGATCCAGCCACGCGCGCGGCTGCGCCCAGGCCAGCAGCGGCAGCCACAGCAGCAGCGCCGCCAGTACCTGTCGGGGCCAGTGCCCGTGCATGTTGATCGCCCGCGTCATCGCCCTTCCCTCTTCCTGCGTTCATTTTCCAGCTGGAACTTGGCCCGCAGCAATGCGCCCGGATCATCCGGCACGCGCCGCATCCACGCCTCCACCGCCTGTTGCTCCTCGCGTTGGCGCGGAGTAGTGCCGTCACTGCCTGGCACGGGTTTGCCATCCTGTTCGCCCTTGCCCTCACGTGCCTGCTGCATCGCCTGCTGCATGCGCTGGCGCTGCTGCTCATCAGCCTGGGCCTGCGCCTTGGCATCCTCCACCTGTGGTGGCGCCTGCTGTCCATCGCGGCCACGCTCGCCGGGCTGAGGCGCCGACTGCGCGTCGTCGTCACCCGCCTGGGGCTGCCCCTGCTGGCCCTGCTGAGATGGTGGCTGACCCTGTCCTTGATCCTTCTGACCCTGCTGCGGTTGCTGGCCCTGCGGGTTCCGCTGGCCCTGTGAATTGTTCTGCTGCTTCTGCTGCCCGTTCTGCTGCGGTTTCTGCTGGTCCTGGCCCTGCCCCCCCGACTGCTTGCGCTTGCGTGCGGCATCAACCACGGCACGGTTGGCGACCGCATCGGCCATGCCGGGATGCAGCGCCAGCGCGCGGTCGTAGGCGGCGATGGCTTCGTCGTAGCTGCCCTGGCGCGCCAGCGTGTTGGCCAGGTTGTACCAGCCCGCATCACTGTCGATGCCCTCGAACTGCTTGCGCGCAGTGGCGAAGTCGCCCGCGCGATAGGCCTGCACGCCGTCGGCCAGGCGCTGGTGCTGCAACTGGTCGGCGCGCTTCCACAGCGTGCCCTGCGATGGCGGCGAAGCGGGCGCTGGAGCTGCCTGCGCCTGCACATCCCCCATCCATGGCAGCAGGCCCACCGCCAGCACTGCGGCCAGCAGCGCGCGGCGGCGGAAGGCGAGCAGCGCCAGCAGCATCACCGGTGGCAGCAGCCAGAATCCTTCATCGCGCCATTGCCTGCCCTCGCCGGGCCGCTGCGCCGCAGTACCTTCGCGTGCATCAAGCACACCCAGTGCGCGCAGGTCACTGCCATCGGCGGTGATGCGCGCATAGCGACCGCCACCTGCCGTGGCCACCGCACGCAGGCGACCTTCGTCCAGCGCAGCCTGGCGGATCTGTCCGCTGTCGTCACGATACGCCGCACCCGCCGGTGTACCGAGCCCCAGCACCGACACCTGCAGGCCGAGCCCACGTGCCTGCGCGGCCGCCAATGCAGCTTCACCATCGGCTTGATCGGTGACCAGCAGGATCTGTCCCTGCGGTGCAGCGATCTGCCGCATCAGCCGCGTGGCCCAGTCGATGCCACGGTCGGCACGCTGGCCATCACGCGGCATCACATCCGGCGACAAGGCATCCAGATACAGCGCGACGTTGCTGCCGTCATCGGTCAGCGGCGCGACGGTGTAGGCATCTTCGGCGTACACCACCAGCCCCACCTGCCCACCCTTGCGTGCGCGCAGGAGCTCGCCGACCTTGGCCCTTGCCTGCAGCAGGCGCGACGGTGGCAGGTCGGTGGCAGTGATGCGGCTGGACAGATCCAGCACGATCAGCAGCGGTGCGCTGGGCTGGAACATCGGCTGTGCCTGCTGCCGCCAGCTCGGCCCCGCCATCGCCAGTGCTGCCAGCGTCCAACCCAGCAGCACTGCCAATGGCAGCCGCACGCGACGGCGAGCACCGGCCGCCAGCAGATGCGGCAACAGGTGCGCATCCACCGCCTGCCGCCACGCATCGCTGCGCCGCTGCCGGTACAGCGCCACGGCGAGAATCACCGGCAAGGCCAGCAAGGCCCACAGCCATTCCGGGCGCAGGAAGTGCAGTGCATTCCAGTCGGGAAGATGGGATGCCAACGCGATCATCGACGGCGCTCCGGCCACACCCATGCCAATGCCCCCAGCAGCAAGGCCAAGCCCAATGGCCACGCATAGCGCTCCTCGCGCGGGCGCAGGCTCGGCCCCTTCGCAGCGATCGGCTCCAGACGATCCAGTTCGGCGTAGATGCCGGCCAGCTGCGCGGTATCGCGTGCACGGAAGAACTGGCCACCGGTCAGGCTGGCAATCTTCTTCAACGTGGCCTCGTCGACCGGGTCCTGGTCAGCGGAAATCGGAATACCGAGGAAGCGCATGCTGCCATCGCCACCGAACGCGACGGTGTGGATGCGCACCCCTTCAGCTTGCGCGACTTCGGCCGCACGCAGCGGTTCCAGCACGCCGGCATTGCTGACGCCGTCGGTCAGCAGGATCAGTACACGTTGCCCTTCCGGCTGGCTGCGCAGGCGCTTCACCGCCAGGCCGATGGCATCACCGATGGCCGTCTCGCGCCCGGCCAGGCCGACCACGCTGTCGCGCAGCTGGTCGCGCACGCTGGCCAGGTCCGCAGTGAGTGGCGTGAGCGTATAAGCGCGGTCCCCGAAGATCAGCAGGCCGATGCGATCGCCGGCACGACGATCCAGGAAATCGGCCAGCACGGCCTTGGCTGCGGTGAGGCGATCCACCGCCTGCCCCCCCAGCACCATGTCGCCCTCGCCCATGCTGCCGGACACGTCCATGGCCAGCATCATCTGCCTGCCCTGCTGCGGTGGCGTGATCGCTTCGCCCAGCTGTTGCGGGCGAGCCAGTGCGACGCACAGCGCGCACCAGCCCAGCCACAACAGCAGCGTACGCAGCCACGAAACATCAACGCGGCCGCCACCGGCCAGCGCTTCCAGTTCCGTCGCCGCATAGGGCACGCGCAGCGCAGCGCCGGGATCGGCACGACGCTTCCACCAGCGCATCAGCAGTGGCAGCGGCAACGCCAGCAGGGCCAGCGGCCACGCCAGCTGCAGGTCAGGCCACGGCCAGTAACTCGCCAGCAGGTTCATCGGCGGCGCTCCAGCAGCATCGCCAGGTAGCGCTCGCGCGCCCAGCTACGCACGGCCGCCACTTCGCTGGCGTCCACGCGGGGACGATAGGCACCTTCGGCCAGCAGGCTGCGACGCGCATCCGGCAACGTGCCCTTCGGATCCACGCGCTGCCACCAGGCATCGTCACGCAGGGATTCACTGCCGGGCTGTGCCTGTCGCGCGGCGCGACGCAGCAGGCCGGCGATCGCCGCCAGTTCCGCGGTGGCATCGGCGGTGGTGGCCAGCTCCTGGTCGAACGCCTGTAACCAGCGTTGGCGACGACGGCGGCGCTGCCACCACAGCAGGGCCAGCGCCAGGATCACCAGCAACACCGCGCCACCGACCATCAGATAGCCGGGGGCCGGCGGCCACCACGACGGTGCCGGCGGCAACTGCACATCGCGCAGCGGAAGGTTGGCGCTCATGCCGGCACCTCGGTTACCGGTGGTGCCGACCAGGCGTCGCTGGGCGCATCGGTGGACAACACCTGCACGTCAACGCGGCGTGCGCCGAGCTGGCGGCGCAGCGCCTGCAGTGGTTCGACGAAGTGCGCCTGCCAGTGCGCCTGCACCTCGCTGCGACGCAGGTCGAGGCCAATGCGCTGCTGCGCGGTCTGGAACTGCAGGGCCGCCGAGGGCGGTTGCAGTTCGAGGGGATCGACCAGCAGCACCAGGCTGAGGTCATGGTGCTGGGCCAGCGCGCTCCAGCGCACGACGGGAATCCGCGCGGCCTGCTGCGGATCGGCCAGCACCAGCATGCGCGCCCCGGGGCGCAGCACGCGGGCGGCATGGTCCAGCGCGCGTTCCAGGCCGAGATCGTCGGCGGGTGGCTGTGTGTACCAGCGGGTGAGTGCGTCGAGCACACGCAGTACACCACGCGGCCCACCCGCAGGTGCAATCGGCGCTTCGCGGTCACTGCCGCGCAGGGCACCCACGCGGTCACCGCGGCGCTGCGCCGACCACGCGGCGACGGCGCCCGCGCGTGCCGCCTGCACCGACTTGAATCGCACGCGGGTGCCGAAATACAGCGCCGGCGACGTATCGGCCACGATCAGGCTGACCCGCTCGCGTTCGGCCTGGAAAAGCTTGGTATGGGCACGGCCGGTCCGCGCGGTCACGCGCCAGTCGATATGCCGTGCATCATCACCGGCCACGTACTCGCGTGACTCGGCGTACTCCATGCCACGCCCACGCAGCGGCGACGGCGCCTGCCCGGCGTTGCCGGCACGGCCACGGCGTGGCGGCGGCGGCCGCTGTGCCAGCCGGCGCAGGGCTACCAGTTCGGACAGGTGCGGGCGCAGTCCGTCGCCATCACTGACGGTGGATGCGGCTTCCAGGGATGGATCGGTCATGCGCGGGCTCAGGGTGCCGGCACCCGGGCCAGCAGCTCCTGCACCAGGCGTTCGCCATCCCAGCCTTCGGCGGTGGCTTCGTAGCTGGGCAGCACGCGATGGCGCAGCACGTCGGCGGCAACCGCACGCACATCGTCGGGGGTGACGAAGTCACGGCCGGCCAACCAGGCGCGTGCACGGGCGCAGCGTTCCAACGCAATGGAACCACGCGGGCTTGCGCCCCAGGCGATGCGGCGCCCGAGGCCGGCGTCATAGCGCGACGGATCACGCGAGGCCAGCACAAGTTCGACCAGGTAGCGCTCCAGCGCCGGCGCCATGTGCAGGTCCAGCACTTCGCGGCGGGCATCGAACACATCCTGCATCGGCAGCTTCTCCGGTGCGGGTGCCGCCTCGCCCAGGGCGCCACGGGCACGCTCGCGGGCGAGCCGCAGGATCTCCGATTCGGCGGCCTGGTCCGGATAGCCGATGCGTACGTGCATCAGGAAACGGTCCAGCTGCGCTTCCGGCAGCGGGAAGGTACCTTCCTGCTCGATCGGGTTCTGCGTGGCCATCACCAGGAACAGCGGCGGCAACGCATAGGTGTGGCGGCCAACCGTGACCTGGCGCTCGCCCATGGCCTCCAGCAGCGCCGACTGCACCTTGGCCGGCGCACGGTTGATCTCGTCGGCCAGCAGGATCGGGTGGAAGATCGGGCCAGGTACGAATTCGAAGCGCCCTTCCTGCGGGCGCCAGATCTCGGTGCCGGTCAGGTCGGCCGGCAGCAGGTCGGGGGTGAACTGCACGCGGGCGAAATCCGCCTCCAGGCGCGAGGCCAGTGCGCGGATGGCCGTGGTCTTGGCCAGTCCCGGGGCGCCCTCCACCAGCAGGTGCCCGTCGGCCAGCAATGCGATCAACAGGCGTTCGACCAAAGCCGCCTGGCCGACGATTTCGGCCGACAGCGCGTCGCGCAACTGGTTGAAGGCGCCATGCAGGCGGGAGGCGGCCGGCGCGGGCGGCGGCGAGACGGTTTCGGGCATCGGCGGTGGCAGGTTCATGGGGGCCTTTGACCGGCGCGGGACGGCACGGGTTCCCCACATCATCGCAGGGTGCCCTGCGATTGGCATCAAGAACGGCTGAACGGGCCTCTCCTCCACGCATGGCGTGGATCTACCGGATCATCCGCGGACTACGTCCGGCATGAACGAAGAAGGGCCGCACATGGCGGCCCTTGTTCGTGTCGCGGGTTCGCTGGCTCAGTTCTGCCTGGCCACGCGCAGCACCTTCGGGGTGACGAACACCAGCAGCTCGGCCTTGTCCTTGCTGCGGCCACGCTTCTTGAACAGGTTGCCCAGGAACGGTACATCGCCCAGGAACGGAACCTTGCTGATGCTGTTGCGGTCGGTGAACTCGTACACACCACCGATGACCACGGTCTGCCCGTCCTCGACCAGCACTGCGGTGTTCACTTCGCGGCGGTTGATCGACGGCACGGTGCCATAGCCTTCCAGCTGGATCAGCCGGTCCACTTCGTCCTTCTTCACCTGCATGTTGAGGAACACGCGGTTGTCGTTGGTGATGGTCGGGGTGACCTTCAGTTCCAGCACCACTTCCTTGAACTGCACGTTCGGCGTAGCGACACCGCCCGCACCGGCGCTGATGGTCACATAGCCGATTTCCTTACCCTGCTTGATCAGGGCCTCGCGCTGGTTGGTGGTGACCACGCGCGGGTTGGAGATCACTTCACCACGCGACTCCTCCTGCATGGCCGACAGCTCGACGTCCAGCAGGTAGCCGGCATTGAGGATCGACAGCGCAAGCGAGCCTGCCGGGTTGGTGGACGCCGCCGGCATGGCCCAGTTCAGGCCACGGGTGATTGCCGAGCCGACCGGCACCGGCGCCGGGCCCGTACTGCCACCGGCCAGCCAGTCGCGGTAGGCCTTGGCGTTGGTCGCATTGGCTTCGACCTGCGACTTGCGGGTTGCCTCGTTGGCTTCCAGATTGCCGCTGAAGTAGGCGTTGTCGCGGCTGCCACTGATGCCGAACCGCGCGCCCAGCTCACGCGCGAACGTATCGGTGGCGATCACGATGCGGCTTTCGATCAGCACCTGGTCGACCGGGCGGTCGATCACGTTGATCAGCTCACGCATGCGCGCGATCTTCTTCGGAATGTCGCTGATCATCAGCGTGTTGGTGCGCTCGTCGGCAACGATGCGGCCACGGCCGGACAGGAAGCCACTCTCCTCCTGCGACGACCCACCACCACCGCCACCTGCGCCACCACCGCCACCACCGCCGATGCCCTTGGCTTCGGTCAGGGCTTTGAAGATCTGGGTGGCGCTGTGGTAGTTGATCTGGACGTAATCGGTCACCAGGTCTTCGCGGTTCTCGATGGCGATGCGCGCGTCTTCCTTCTCCTGCTCGAACTTGGCCAGCTCGGCCTGCGGGCCGACCCAGATCACGCTGCCATCGCGTCGCTTGTCCAGGCCCTTGGCACGCAGCACGATGTCCAGTGCCTGGTCCCACGGCACGTTGACCAGGCGCAGGGTCACATTGCCCTGCACCGAGTCGGAGGCCACCACGTTGAGGTTGGACTCTTCGGCGATCAACTGCAGCACGGTGCGCACTGGCACGTCCTGGAAATTGAAGGTCACCGGCTTGCCGGTGAAGCCACGCTGGCCGACGGCCTTTGCGGCCTGGGTGACGCTGCCGGCGGTCACTGCACCGACGGCGGCCGGAGCCTGCCGCGCGCTGATCTCCACCACGTATTCGTTGCCGCTCTGGTAGGCCAGTGACTCCACCGCACCGCCGGTGCTCAGCACCAGCTGGGTGCCGGCGCCGGACGGCTTGGCGTCGATGCGCTGCACCGGCGTGGCGAAGTCGACGACGTTCAACGGCTTCTGCAGGTTGGCCGGCAGGCGGGCATTGCCCACGTCGACCACCACGCTGTTGCCCTGCGTGCGCAGGTCCGGGATCGCGCCCTGGCCGTCAAACTGCACGATCAGGCGGCCCGCGCCATCATCGCCGCGCTTGAAATCGATCTTGGCCACCGACAGGCCGGCCGGTGCCGCGGCCGGTGCGACGGTGGTGCCCACCGGCTTCTCCGCCGGTGCGGCGGCCAGCGCCGGAGCGCAGGCCAGCATCAGCGCGACTCCCAACGCGCTGACACGGTTCAAGGTAGAGCGCCGGTTGGGACGCAGCCCCTTGGCTTGGTGAAAGGTCATCGTGCTATCCCCAGTAAACGATCATTGATCTTCAAGCGAGAGCGTTGCCGGCCGTTCCAGCCAGCCACCCGCGCCATCCGGCACCAGTTCGATCAGCTCCACACGGTCTTCGAAGACCGCAGTGACCCGCCCGTCGCTCTGCCCCAGGTAACCGCCCGGGCGCACCCGGTAGGTCACCTTGTCCGGTCCCATCACCAGTGCGACGGTGCCGCCGCCGGTGCCGATGGTACCGACCATGTCCAGTGCGTCCAGCGGGAAGCCCTCCAGGGGCTCCTTGCGCCGGTTCGGATCCGGCCGCAATCCGCCATTCCCCTGCGGATTGGTCCAGGCATCGGTGAACGGATCACGCAGGCCCTGCGCGGAGTACTCGAAGGTCTCGAACTGCTGCATCACAGGCAACGGTTCCAGCGGCTGCGCCGGCCGGGCACGTTCGCCTTCCACCCACTTCTCGAGATTCGGCGCATCGCCCGGCGTGCTGGTCACGCCACGGCCGCAGGCGGCCAGCAGCAACACGGCAGCGGCCATCCCGCAGCGTGCAAAGAAGGAACGGATCACTTGCTGCCCTCCTTGCCGGCTTCAGCCTTCTGCTGTTCCTGCACCTCGGTTTCGTCGAGATACCGGTAGGTCTTGACCGTGCCGGACAATTCCAGCGCACCGGCACGCGAACCACCGCCAGCCTTGTCCGCCGGCTTCAGGTTGATGTCGTGCATGGTCAGGATCACCACGCGCGGCAGCGAGGCCACGCCACTGACGAACGCACCGAACTGGTGGTAGCTGCCCACCATCTTCAGCTTGATCGGCTTCTCGGCGTAGAACTCCTTGACCTGCTCCTGTTCCGGTTCGAACAGCTGGCTGGTCAGGCCGCTGGACAGCGCGGTCTGCGAAATGTCGATGATCAGGTCCGGCATTTCGGTCTTGCTGGGCAGCTGCCGCAGCATCTGCTGCAGGACCTGCTCCATCTGCGCCAGCTGCTGCTTCAGCGGCCCCAGGTTCACCGCGCGTTCCTGCTGCTTGGAGAACTCGGTACGCAGATCGCTTTCCTTCGATTCCAGGCTGGCCAGTTCATCGCGCTTGCCGCTGATCAGCAGCATCCATGCAACGAACATGATGACCAGGGCCAGCAACGTACAGAAAACGATCTTGGCCTTCTGCGGCCAGTTGCCGATGTCGTTGAAATCCAGGTTCTTCAGATCGATTTTCTGGCTCATGCGCGACCCCCCTGCAGCGGGGCGTAAGAGGCCTGCGGCGGCTGCGCCAGGCGGCTGCCCTCAGGCCTGGCGGCCGGTGCCGGTGCGGCGGGCTGGTTCGGCTTGGCCGGTGCAGGTGCAGGCGCCGGCGCAGTAGCCGGAGCGCTGGCGGGCGCTGCTGCCGGGGCCGCCGCCGGTTGGGCCGGGGCCGGTGCTGTTGCAGCAGCCGGGGCCGCGGCATCGGGGCCGGCGGCAAGCGGCGCCACGGCAGGCGTCGCAGCCGGCGTGGTCGCCACGCTGCCATCGGCGTTCAAACCGGGGGTGCCGGTCTCTTCACTCTGCGCAGGCAGCTTCACCGTGACCTTGAACATGTACGGCAGTGCCTTGATGTCCGATACCGGGCCGGCTGCACTCTTGTCTCCGGCGCTGGCCTGGATGATCGACAGCTCCGGGTTGGTCATCCAGCCGGAGGTTTCCAGGTTGCGCATGTAAGCCGACACGCGGGCATTGGACTGGGTGCGTCCCTCGAGGGTGAGCATGTCCCCCTCCTGCTGCAGGGCGGTCAGCACCACGCCGTCGGGAATCGTGCGCACCAACGCGTCGAACAGGTGGACCATCTGCGAGCGCTTGGCCTGCAGTTCCTCGATCACCTTCTTGCGGGCCAGCAGGCGGTCCTTCTGCGCATCGAGGCGATCGATCTCCTTGTTCTGTTCCTTGACCTTCTCGATCTCGGCTTCCAGATAGGCATTGCGGTCCATCTGGCCGCTCACCTGCCGGTCGTAATAGAACCAGATCAGCAGCGACAGCAGCAGGCCACCGATTGCGGCCATGCCCAGCATTGCGTAGAACTCGCGCTGGCGTTGCTTGCGCCGCTCGGCGCGCCAGGGCAATAGATTGATGCGTGCCATCAGTCGAAGCTCCTCAGCGCCAGACCGGTGGCGATCATCAGCGCGGGGGCATCCTGGGCCAGCGCATGTGCGTTCACCTTCGGGCCCAGGGTCATCTGTGCCAGCGGGTTGGCGACCACGGTCGGCACGCCCAGCTGTTCCTCGACCATTTCCGGCAGCCCGCCCAGCACGGCGCAGCCGCCGGCCAGCACGATGTGATCAACGCGGTTGAACTCACTGCCTGCATAGAAGAACTGCAGCAGGCGGCTGATCTGCTGGACCGTGGCTTCCTTGAACGGCTCCAGCACTTCCATCTCGTAGCTTTCCGGCAGCCCGCCCTGACGCTTGGCCAGGCCGGCCTCCTCGTAGCTCAGGCCGTAACGGCGCATGATCTCGTCGGTCAGCTGCTTGCCACCGAACACCTGTTCGCGGCTGTACAGGCTGCGGCCGCCGCGCAGGACGTTGAGGGTGGTCATGGTGGCGCCGATATCGACCAGCGCGACCACGCCGTCGATGGACACCGGCAGCTCGCTGGCGACCAGTGCGTAGGCGTTCTCGACCGCGAAGGCCTCCACGTCCATCACCTTGGCCTGCAGGCCACCCAGTTCCAGGGCCGACTGGCGCAGTTCCACGTTCTCCGAACGCGACGCGGCCAGCAGCACCTGGACCATCTCCGGGTTGTTCGGGATCGCCCCGATCACCTCGAAGTCCAGGTTCACTTCCTCGATCGGGTACGGAATGTAGTTGACCGCTTCCAGCTCGATCTGGGCTTCCATGTCGTTCTCGTCGAGCTCGGCCGGCATCGGGATCACCTTGGTGATCACCGCCGACCCGGCGACGGCGGCAGCGGCCAGCTTGGCCTTGCTGCCTGAACGGTTCATCGCACGGCGGATGGCCTCACCCACGGCCTCCACTTCCACGATGTTCTTCTCTACCACCGCATTCGGCGGAAGAGGTTCCACAGCGTAATGTTCCACACGGAAACGATTGCCGCTGCGGGACAGCTGCAAAAGCTTTACCGCAGTCGAACTGATGTCGACGCCTACAAGCGGCGACTGACTTTTTGGGATGAGCCCCACGGTTTCTCCCCTGCCGACGGGCACTTGGACGCAAGACCTGCGCCCGAGCATTAATAACGTATTCTTAGCAAATGGCAACGGCCCTGCTGTGAAGTTCCTCACGGATTCACGATGCAGCCCCTGACTGTTCCCCTTGCGCTCCCCGGTGCCGACCCCAGCCGCCACCTTGCGTAATCTATACTCTGCGACCACGAAATTCGCAATCGGAATCTGAACCCGATGACTCGACTCCGCCGCTGGCTGCGCTGGATCTTCCTGATTGTCCTGGTCCTGGCGCTGATCGGCGCGGCCGCCGTGGGCGGTCTGTACTACGCTGTGTCCTCCAAGCTTCCCGACGTGCAGACCCTGCGCGACGTGGAAATGCAGGAGCCGATGTACGTCTATGCTGCCGACGGCAAGCTGATGGCGGTGTTCGGCGAAACCCGGCGCACCCCGATCACCATGAAGGACGTGCCGGAAAAGCTGAAGCAGGCGTTCCTGGCCACCGAGGATGCCCGCTTCTACGAGCATGGCGGCGTGGACTACATGGGCATCGGCCGTGCGGTGTGGCTGCTGGCCACCACCAGCGACAAGCGCGTGCCGGGTGGCTCCACCATCACCCAGCAGGTGGCCCGCCAGTTCTTCCTCAGCTCCGAGTACAGCTACACCCGCAAGCTGGCCGAGATCCTGCTGGCGCGGAAGATCGAGTCCGAGCTGAGCAAGGACGAGATCTTCGAGCTGTACCTGAACAAGAGCTTCTTCGGCAACCGTGCCTACGGCGTGGCCGCCGCGGCCGAGTTCTACTACGGCAAGAAGCTGAACGAGCTGGACCTGGACGAGATGGCCTCGCTGGCCGGCATCCCCAAGTTCCCCTCCTCGGGCAATCCGATCTCCAACCCGGAACGTGCCCGCCAGCGCCGCGACAACTATGTGCTGCAGCGCATGGCCGACCTGAAGTTCGTCAGCCAGGCCGAGGCCGACGCGGCCAAGGCCGTGCCGATGCACGCCACCGCCCATGAGCCGCCGGTGCAGGTCGACGCGCCGTACGTGGCCGAGCTGGTGCGCCAGGAAATGATCGCCCGCTTCGGCGGGGATGTGGTCAACAAGGGTTACCACGTCACCACCACCATCGACTCCACCCTGCAGACCGCCGCCAACCATTCGGTGCGCGACGGCCTGCTGCTGTACGACCACCGCCACGGCTGGCACGGCGTGGAGAAGCAAGTCCAGGTGGGTGCCGGCGAAGACGCCGCCGCCCTGGCCGAGCACCTGCGCGGCATGTACGGCCAGGCCGGCCTGCTGCCGGCGATCGTCGCCAGCACCGGCGCCGATGGCAGCGCCACCGTGGTGCTGGCCAACCGCAGCGAGATCGTGCTGCCGGCCGGTGCCGCCAAGTGGACCAACAAGACCCCGGGCAAGCTGGTGCAGCGCGGCGACATCGTGCGCGTGCGTGCCGGTGCCAAGGAAGGCGAGTGGCTGCTGGACCAGATCCCGCGCGGCCAGTCCGCGCTGGTCTCGCTGGATGCCCACAACGGCGCCCTGAAGGCGCTGGTCGGTGGTTTCAGCTTCTCCGGCAACAAGTTCAACCGTGCCACCCAGGCCCGACGCCAGCCGGGTTCGAGCTTCAAGCCCTTCATCTACGCCGCGGCCTTCGACAAGGGCTACAACCCGGCCTCGATCGTGCTCGACGCGCCCGTCGTGTTCCGCGACCGCCGCGGCAAGACCTGGGCCCCGCAGAACGACGGTGGCGGCTTCCGCGGCCCGATGCGCCTGCGCGAAGCGCTGGTGCAGTCACGCAACCTGGTCTCGGTGCGCCTGCTCGATGGCATGGGCGTGGACTACGCGCGCAAGTACATCAGCGAATTTGGTTTCGCCGAATCCGAACTGCCGCCGAACCTGTCGATGTCGCTGGGTACCGCCTCGCTGACCCCGCTGTCGGTGGCCCGTGGCTACGCTGTGTTCGCCAACGGCGGCTCGCGCGTGGACACCTGGCTGATCGACCAGGTCAATGACCGCGACGGCAACCTGGTGTTCAAGGAAAACCCGGCGCTGGCCTGCCGCGACTGCGCCGGCAGCAGCGACCAGCCGGTGAACCAGGTGGTGGACGGCTTCAACTTCGGCGCCCCGGCCCCGAAGGTGGACCCGGCCGCTGCGGCCAAGGCCGAAGCCAAGACCGAAACCCCGGCCGCGCCGGCCAACCCCGATGCCCGCACCGCTCCGCGTGCGATCGACGCCCGCACCGCCTACCAGCTGGTATCGATGATGCGCGACGTCGTCCAGCGCGGTACCGGCGTGCAGGCCAAGGTGCTCGGCCGCGAGGACGTGGGCGGCAAGACCGGCTCCACCAACGACCACCGCGACGCCTGGTTCTCCGGCTTCGGCGGCCCGTACGTGACCACCGTGTGGGTGGGCCGCGACGACTTCCGCTCGCTGGGCTACCGCGAGTACGGTGGCAAGGCGGCCCTGCCGATCTGGATCGACTACATGCGCACCGCGCTGAAGGACACCCCGATCGCGCAGAACGAGCCGCCCAGCGGCATGGTCCAGGCCACGCTCAACGGCGCGACCGAGTGGGTGAAGGTGGAAGACATGGATCGCCTGACCGACTACGACCTGAACCTCAATACGCCGCAGGCCGACGCCGCCGCGTTCGATATCTTCTAAGAGGCAGGTATGGGTGGGTGCCAACCGTTGGTTGGCACCGATGCGACCCTGGTAGAGGCCAACCTTGGTTGGCGCCCCGTGCCGACCAAGGTCGGCACCTGCCAAAGCATCGGTGGGTGCCAACCGTTGGTTGGCATCTCCGCGCCATACCCACGCAGATGTCACATCCGTGCGCTAATCTGTAGCCAGGTCGCAACAGGGAGTCATCGCATGCATCGCGCCCGTCAGCATGCTGCCAGCCAGACCCGCGAGCGGCGTCACCGCCTCGCCCACGAAGCCGCCCGCCTGATGGCCGAAGGCGGCATCCGCGACTATCACCAGGCCAAGTTGAAGGCCGCCAGCCGGCTCGGCATCCACGACGATGCCTCCCTGCCCCGCAACACCGAGATCGAAGACGCCCTGCGCGAATACCAGCGGCTGTTCGCTGGCCCCCAGCACGGCAGCGAACTGCAGCGCCGCCGCGAGGCTGCCATGCGTGCGCTGGAGTTCCTGCACGGCTTCTCCCCGCGCCTGGCTGGCCCAGTGTTGGAGGGCACCGCCGACGCCAACAGTCCCGTGCAGCTGCACCTGCACAGCGACGACCCGGAAGCCGTGCACCGCTTCCTGGACGAGCACGGCATTCCCGCCGAATCGCGGACGCGCCGCCTGCGCATGGACCGCGAACGCTGCCTGGACGTGCCGGTGTGGGTGTTCAGTGCCGAGGAGCTGACCTTCGACCTAGCGGTGCTGCCGTACGACGCCCTGCGCCAGGCCCCACTGTCACCAGTGGATGAGAAGCCGATGCGACGTGCGTCTGTCGCGCAGTTGCGGCAGGTGCTGGCCGAAGCGGAGATCAGCGCGTACATCGGCGGATGACGGTAGCGCCGGCCCATGGCCGGCGAGCGCAGCGGTACCTGCCTTTGGTGGGTGCGGACCGTTGGTCCGCACCGTGCTTCAGGCAATCGATTGCTGGCCGAAGAGCAGTCGAGCGCGGCTCGACTCTACAAAAGCTGCGCTACCTGCTCTGGCAGATGGCGCCCATCATGCTCCCGCTACCAGACGAAACGGGTATCGCGCAGCGGGTCGCTGAGCAGCCGCGGCAGCCACGGTACTGGGGCTCGCTGCGGATACTCCCGCATCATCTGTGCATGCATGACCTGCAGGCCCCGCAGCAACCAGATCTGGTCATAGATGTCGTTGAACCCATCCGACCACCCACTCTTCACCCGCTCATGCTCGACCGCCTCCAACGACGGCATCTGGTCCAGCGACACCTCCAGGATCGTCAACAGTGCTGTGTTGATCTGCGCATTCTCAACACCCGCCCTGCGCACATCCTCCAATCGAGCGCGAATCCGTCGGCAGTCGTACGGGACGCACCCACCCGTGGCGGTGATGTAGTCGGCGATGTCCGCCAGCATGTCGGCTTTCAGCCGCCACACCACTTCGCTGTCCATCACCTGCCGCACCCGCATCGTGCGCAACGTGCTCGCCCTTACCTCCTCCGGCGTGGTGAACGGTGCACCCGGCGTGCGGCCCGCGTGGCGCACCAGCACGATGCGATGGATCGCCTCGCTGGTGACGCCCTCGATCCGCAGCGCCGCTGCCTGAGGATGCACGCGCGGCGGCGGCACGCCCAGCATCTGCCACAGGTACCACAGCACCAGCAGCAGACCGGCGATGCATAGCCCGCTCATCAGCGTCCACAGGTCCAGGTTCCGGGTGTAGTAGCGAAAGCGCGCCCGCCAGATATAGAACGTGCGATAGCTGACGATTCCACTTACCCATCTGTACATTGCCTTCTCCTCGGCAAGGACCCCGGCGCGGCGGGGTTCATTACGCGCACCACGCCGGGGCCGCATGGCTTACCAGCCGATGCCCACGCCGACGCCCATGCTGCGTTCACCGCTGTTGGTGAACGCGCCATTGAGGCTGAAGGTGGCCGAGCCCTTCTCGTTGAGCACACGCTGGTAGCCCACCGCCATCGCCGACTCACCCTCGCTGTAGCCCACGCCCGCACCCAGGCGGTTGTAGGTGGCCAGGCCGGCGGTGTTCATCGCCATCGCGGTCTGTGCGCTGCTCATCGCCGCCATGCGGTTGAAACGCTTGTCCATCTTGTCCAGGCGACGTTCGAAATTGCTGATCGCCCCATCGGTGTACTCGTTGGCGCGTGCCAGCATCTTCTCCAGTTCAGCGGTATCGACCTGGGGCTTCGGGGTGTCCTCCTTCGTCTTCGGCTGCGGTGCAGGTTTCTCACCCTCGCCGACCGACGCCACCTGCTGGCCGCCTTCGGCCTGCGGCACCGGCGCTTCCGGTTCGGGCACTGAAGCCACCGCCATTGCCTGCGGCTGCGGCTGCGGCGCATCGATGCGCTGCTCCAGCCCGTCCATGCGGCCGTTGAGCTGCTGCTGCATCGAGTGCAGCTGGCCGCCATTGACCGCGTCGCGGCTGCCGGCCGCGATCAGGCCATTGGCAACGTTGGAAATGACCATGCCGTGGGTTCCGGCCAGAGTGAGCTGGTTGAGACCGTCCGCGCGGACCGAGGGCGTGTCCTGGAACACGCTGCGCAGCTGCGACTCGACCTGGTTCACCCGCGAGCGGTTGCTGACCACTGCGCCGTCGAGCGCTTCCAATGCACCATTGAGCGTGGACTGGGACTGGCCCTGCACGGCGAAGCTGGGGCCGACGATGTTGCCGTTGGCATCGACTTCACCGCCGAGCGCGGACAGCGCGCCGCGCAACTGGCCGACGGTGGCGGCGTTGTGGTTGGCGGTGCCGTTGGCGATGTTTACGAGGCGGCGTTGAATGCTCCCGCTACCAAACGAAACAGTACTTTTCTCAGTTGCCACTGCACCAACTCCCAACGCGAGGGAGCTATCTGCACCCTTAAGGACCATAGCGCTCTCCCCAATGGCAATGCCGTTGCGTTCCCACACCTGCGCACCAGCTCCTACGGCAAAGCCACCACTCGAATCTTCGGAAACCCAAGACCCACGTCCAAGAGCCACCGAATTCACCCCCAGCGCAGCTGCATAGGAGCCAATGGCTGTTCCACCGTCAACTCCCGTTCGGGCAGAGTCGCCAATTGCCACTCCGAGGAAGCCAGCCGACGCGCCTTCACTAAGCTGATCTGTATCGATCTTGAAGAAGCGGTGCTGGTCCTCAATCTGCGATACCCGATCGCTGACACTAAACAACTGGCGCCCGGTAACTACATCTCGACTATCCGTGGAGAGCGAGCCGTCGGCCACACCAGTCAAACGCGCACCGCCGAAATCGATCGGACCGCCCGCATCGAATCCACGCATCGCCCGCTCGCGCATCTCCCGCTCCTTGCGCATCGCCTCCAGATCATTTCGATTCTGCGAGATCTTCTGCTCTGCGGCGTACAGCTGATTTCCCGTTACGGCGTCACGGCTTCCAGGGGCCACCCGACCGTCAGCCAGATTGGTCAACACCATGCCGTTCGCGCCATTCAGTGCGATCTGGTCCATGCCATCGCCACGGGCCGAGGGTGAATCCTGGAAGATCGAGTTGAGCTGGCCTTCCACCTTGTCCGCACGGCGGCCTGCGGTGGTGACAGCTCCATCGAGCGCCATCAGTGCGTCCTGCACGGTGTTCTGCGTTCCGCCCTGCACCGAGTACGTCGGGGCAATGATGTTGCCGTTGGCATCCATGCCTGCTCCGCCGCCAAGGGTAGCGAGGGAGTCTTTGAGCTGGGAGACGGTAGTGGCATTGTGGTCGGCAGCACCTCGAGCAACGTTTACTAAGCGGCGATAAGCAGTTGCGCTTCCAAATGATGCAACGCCAGCCTCATTCGCTTGCGAGCCTTCACCGATCGCCAGTGATCCATCCGCCCCTTTCCCAACCTTCGCTCCAGCGCCAATCGCAACCCCCCCCCTTGCACCACCCTCCGAAATACCGACCTCAGCGCCCGCCCCAAGGGCAAAGCCATTGTCGGAACCTTCATGTACCGTTGAAGCACGTCCAACGGCCACCGAATTTCTACCCAGTGACTTCGAGTGTGTTCCCACTGCAGTCCCACCCTCGTTGCCTGTCTTAGCCGAATTACCTATAGCGACACCCACTGGTCCTGCCTCAGCAGGTTCGCTGGTAGGAGCCGCACCGATGCTCACGAACTGACTTACGTCCTCTAGAGCTGATACCCGTGAATTGGTTGAGTAGAGCTGTTTCCCAGACACTGCTTCAGCGCTGCTGGCGTTCAACAATCCATCCGCCACACCACTGATCCTCCGGTTGGCATTGGCGCTGTTGCGCACGTCCAACGTCGTACCGCCGTTCTTCTCACCCAGACGCACATTGCCAGTCGTAGACACTTGTGCCACCAGCCCGCCAAGCGCTGCGGTCTCGACCAACGCCTTGGCTGCATCCGTCTTTGCCGCCGCCGCCTCTGTGCCCGCAGTTCTGGCAACACTCTCCACCGCCGCCACCTTGTCATTGGTGGCATTGAGCTGCCTGCCGTTGACGGCCTCAAAGCTGCTGTCGCTGACCACGCCTTCGGCCACGCCGGTCAGTTTCCGGTTCGCATTGGCGCTATTGCGCACATCCAGCACCGTTCCGCTGTTCTTCTCACCCAGGCGGACATTGCCGGTTGCCGACACCTGCCCCACCAGGCCGCCCAGCGTCACCACCTGAGTCAGCGCCTTGCTCGCATCAGCTTTGGCCTCTCCCGCAGCGGTCTGTGCCTTGGCAACATTCTCATTGGTCGTGTTCAACTGCCTGCCGGTCACTGCTTCCGTGCTGGAGGTGCTTAGCGTGGCATCGGCCACACCGGTCACCTTGCGGTTGGCATTGGCACTGTTGCGGATATCCAGCGAGGTACCGCTGTTCTTCTCGCCCAAGCGGACACTGCTGGTGGACGAAGCCTGGCCGATCAGGCCGGTCACCGTGGTGACCTGGGCCAGGGCCTTGCTGGCATCAGCCTTGGCCGCATCCGCAGCGGTCTGCGCCTTGGTGACATTGCCATTGGTCGTGTTGAGCTGGCGTCCATTCACAGCGTCGGTGCTGGTCGTCGTCAGCGCGCCGTCGGACACGCCACTTACCTTGCGCGTGGCCAGCACCGCATTGCGCATGCTGACTTCCGTACCGGTATTGCTGTTGGCGATGCGTACGACGCCACCTGCGGAATCCTGCTTGATCATGCCGTCAACCCGCTCGTTCATGGCATGCAGCTGCTTGCCGGTGACCGCATCGGTGCTGGAGGCCGTAATGCGGGCGTCCGCCACGTTCACGATGCGACGGCGCACCGAGGCGCTGCCTACCGACACCGTATTGGCTTCCGTGGCCACCGCGCGGACGCCCAGGGCTACGGCGCCCTGTGCGGACGCAGACGCCGCATAGCCCAGGGCAACGCCGTCCGTAAGGGCACGGCTCTCACCGCCGATGGCGATGGCACCGGTGTAGCCCAGGCTTCCCGCACGGGCACCGCCCCCGATGGCAACACCACCTGTGCCTGCACCGGTGTCTACCCTCGCTCTGCTTCCAAGCGCCACTCCGTCAACACCATTTGAGAACGTACTTGCACCCAAGGCCACCGCATTCTCCTGCTGCGCCACCGAGCTCAATCCCAGGGCGATTGCATTTGTGCGGGTGGCAGACGAATTTGCACCAACCGCCATCGAACCCGCAGCCGAAGTGCTGGAGTTGGCACCGAGCGCAAGGGCATCCACGCCACGCGACGACGAGCCGCTGCCGAGTGCGATGGCATTTTGTGCCCTGGCCTCTGCTTTGTTCCCCAAGGCAGTGGCACCAATGTAGGCGGCATAGGCATTGGCACCAACGGCCACGTTGTGGCCGCCATCAGCGGAGGTCCTGGCGTTGTAGCCTACCGCCACGCTATCCACGGCATAGGTGCTTGCCTTGAATCCGAAGGCAGCGCTGTTCTGGCCGTTGATCCGGGCACCAATACCAAAAGCGGTGGTGTTGTCGCCCTTCATGTTCACGCCTGCACCGTAGCCAAGCGAATTCCGGCCACTGCTCAACGCATAGCCGATAAATGTGGAGTCCTCATAGGAACCAGTAATGGGCGAACAGGAGACAAACTCGCCATTTCCCAGATTGAAGGGATCGCACCCAATGTAGTAACGGGTCTTGGCGTGCACCTCTCCGCCCGCCAACATCAGCGCGACCATCAGCAGTCCACCGGCGCCAGCTGCGCGGCTCGATTTCCTGCCACAGGGCCTGGTCAACTCGCTGGCCACCTCCCAGCAGCCTTTGGCGTGATTCCAGATACGACGATAGATTCGATTCATGTGTTTCTCCTTAACAGGACAAGGAAAGTGAGGCCCCGTGCCGGGCACGGGGCGGGCAAAGTGCGGGCTCAAGTCGTTGTCGGCGCGATCGTCCGCACGTGTTCGCGATAGCCATCGCGGGTGAGCCGGTAACGCAGTTGCAGCGAGTTGCCCGGCTGAAGCTGGAACGGCAGCGTCAGTGCGGCATCGGGGTAGAGGCTGTGCGATACGGGGTGTGGCGTGCAGGTGCCCGCGGCCGTGCACTCCTCGGCACCGATGATTCCCACGCGCAGCGTGCCGGTGTTGTGCAGCGTGTTGTCCTGGAGGCGCAGATCCACCACACCGTCGTCGGGGGTGACGTTGACCAGCGCCCCCCAGACCAGGCTGACGCCGATGTTTGCCTGTGCGCCCTCGCCGTCTTCGAGGGGAGCGTCATCCGGCCCGCGCACACCTTCGAAGTAGAGGCGGTAGGCTGTTTCCTTCTGGACCTGCTGCAGCGGAATTACCCGGATCAGGCGGTTGCCGCCGCCGGAAAGTGCGAACTTGCCGGGGGTGATGGCAATCGCCGCATCCGAGGCCTCCATCTCCTGTTCTTCTTCGGCAGGCGTGGCGGGATTGACGATGCGCCGCAGGCGGGTCTGCACGTACTGCGGAATGGTCGACTGCGAGTACACCCGGATCTGGGTGCCGCGCTTGGCTTCCACCGCTGCGCGCATCGGGTGAATGGAAAGGTTGGCGTGTGCCGGCAGTGCAAGCAGGGCGCTCACCGGCAGCAGGCAGAACAGCAGCTTCTTCATGGCAGGCTCCTCGGGATCAGGGTTTGGCAGTAGGGACATCCAGCACCACGGTCAGCTCGCCCTCGTAAAGGCCGGGGCGCTGGCTGGCGATAGGGGTGGGCGGTGTTTCCAGGGTCAGCGGCGTGGGCACGCAGTACACCGGCTGGCTGATGCCCGGCAGCATCACCAGCCGCAGCTGTGCGCTGTCGATGCCGCGCAGCTGCTGCTTGACGTTGTGCTTCATCGCCAGGCGATGGCCGCCGTAGTCCAGGTGGACCCGGTAGTCCAGGCGCTGGCTGGCATCGCTGCCGCCATCGCGGTGCCAGAGCGAGAAGTCCGATCCCGCAGGTGGGCGTGGACCGCTGTCGCGAACCGTGACGTCGAGGTACTCGCTCTGCGAACCCAGGCCGTCGTACAGGCACATGTCCAGTTGTTTCCTGCCACCCACGACCTTCTGGATGGGGTCGTAGCGCAGATCGAGATTGACCAGCGGCGCGACGGTGTCGAAGGTCGGGAAGTAGATCGAGATCGCGTCGTAGTCGGTGACGGTGAAATCGAAGTTGAAGGTAGCTGTGGCGACGGGTGCTGCGGCGGGGTCGGCCTTGATGTTCAGGCGCATCGTGGCCTTCCAGTGGCCTGCGACGAGTCTGGAGAGCTCGGTCGCTGGGATTTCCAGATATACGCCTGTACCAACTGGCTGTCCGGAACTGCATATGTACCAGAACGACGCATTCAACTGCCTTCTGAGCGTGTCCCAGTAGTCGATAGCGCAAACCCAATCCGACATGACTCTCTGTAAATATCCCTGCGCCCGAAGTTCGCTACGTAGGCCAGTCCTCTGCTCCACGAACAGCAGATCGACATTGCTACTGCCAAGTGACACTCCCGGTTCACCATCAAGAGGGCACCGACCGAATTCACTGTCAGAAGCAGACTCACAAACCACATGGATCTGCCCATACTTCAGCGCCAGGTCGTGACTGAATCCCAACACCGTCCGCGGCGCCCACAACTCCACATCACCGGGTACCGCCGAGCGATCCCAGCTCATTACGATGTCCCGGCTCTGGTCGGACGGATGCGTTTCCGGCGGCCACTGCGCCCACGCCCGCGGCATCACCAGCACCAGCGCACACACCAGCATCAACACGAACATCCAACGCCGGTTCATGGCGTACCTCCTGCAGCAGCGGTCCGGGGCGTGGCGGCAATCAACGCGCGTTCCTGCAGCAGGCGGGTCACGCGGGCCTGCTGGCGGATCTCGGCCGGCAGCTGGGCCACGGCCAGCGGCTCGCAATGCACGGCACCGACCAGCAGCACCACCTGGCGGCGCTCGCGCACCTGCAGCGGGCAGTGCAGCAGGCGGTCGTCCTGCAGCAGGTACAGCGTCGTTTCGCGACGCGGGAAATCGGCGACGAAGCCGCCGTTGGCGCTGGTGCCGGGCACCGGCGCGTTGAGAATGCGGGCACCGCCCAGCGGCGCACCGGCCAGGTCACGGGCATGGCCGATGAAGGTGTAGGTCACTTCGATCGGCACCGGCATGCGCATCAGCTTGCCGGGCGTCAGGAACATCGGCCGTGCACCGCCCACACCGGTCACGCGGATGGCGGCGACGCTGTCCAGCGTGCTGGCGTCCTGCACTTCGGCACGTTGCGATTGATAGGCCGGCAGCGGCAGCAATCGGCGTTCGCCGATCTGCAGGCGTTGCCTGCGCAGCCCGCCCACCTGCAGTTCGGCGGCCACGCCGCGCAGGTCGGCGTCATCGGTATCGGCCACCTGCACGGCGAGGCCGGCATCGGCGCCGTTGGCACCGCTCCAGTAGAAGCCGCGACGGCCGAGCGCGAAGCCGGAACTGTGTGCGCCGCTGTAGCCGGTCTCGCTGCGGCCACGCTGCTGGTAGCGCGCCACGCTGGCGCTGGTGTGGCCGATGCCATTCTGCAGCTGGCCACCCAGTGAAGCGCTGTAGCGCTCGTTGTTGTTGGCGCGCAGCTCGGCGGACAGCTCGCGGTACTGTGTATCCAGTTCCTGGCGCAGGCTCTGGCCAATGCTGTAGTCGATCGCCGGGCGCTGATGCTGCGGCTGGCGCACATCCACGGCATAGCGGCGCTGTCCATCGCCGGCAGCACTGCGGTGCCGACGGCTCAGGCTGAGGTTGACGTAGATGCCACGGTCGCGCTCGGTGCTGCCACGCACGCTGTCGGTGCTGTTCTGCCGCCACACGCCCACGCGCGTGGAGACACTGAAATCCTGCCAGCGATGGCTGCGGCTGAAGCTGGCCTGCCAGGTGCGGCTGAGCAACGGCTCGCGGCGCGGTTCCAACGGCCCCGGCGGCAACAGCGGCTCAAGCCCGAACGACGGATCCTGCTCGAACGCCGGCCGGTGCCAGCCGGTGCGCCAGGTCTGGCGCCGGGTGTAGCCCACGTAAACATTGCCGCCCGCCAGCGGCAGCGACATCGAGCCACTGAGCGCATTGGTGCACCCCAACTGGTCGCGCGCCTCGGCCTCGAACTGGCAGGCCTTGCCACGCATGCGCTGCTGGTAGAGATTCCACGACGCCGTGCGCCGGTACGACAGCTGGTGCTGCTGCCCGTTGCTGCCGTCGCTGCCACGCATGCCGCTGAAGGTGGCGCGTACTTCCTGCGTGGCCATCACCCTGCGCAGGTCCAGGCGGAGCTCGCCGTAGCGGTGCCCGCCGAACGTGGCGGCACCGGCGGTCATCGCCGCGTCGCGGCCCAACGGCACGCGCACGCCGGCCATCGCGATACGCTCGCCATCGAAAGCATCGCTGCGGCGTTCGTTGCGGTGGCCACCCTGCACGAACCATTGCCACTGGCTGTTGGTCCAGTCGCCGCCCTTGTCGAAGGGCGCCTCCTCGGTGCGCACCAGCACACCGTCCTCGTAGATGCGCATGCGCACCAGGTAGTTGCCGAACGGGAAATTGCGGGTGTCGATCTGGTTGATGCCGGCCTGCAGGTAGAAGGTCTGCAGCAGGCGCTCGCCATCGAACACGTCCACCCGCGCATCGTGCGCCAGCAGCACGGTCAGCGGGCTGGCCTGCACCGCCGCGTCGGTGTCCACATAGGCCTGGGTGGTACCGAGGCGTGCGCCCTGGAAGCGGTCCAGCGGCAGCATGCTGAAGCTGAAAGTGCCGCCCTGCGGGCTGGACAGGTTGCGGCGGTCCATGCGCCCGGCCTGCAGGTAGTGCGCCGGCCCCAGGTCGTGGCGGTAATAGACGTTGTCGAACTGGAAATCGTCGTCGCTGTGGCTGCGATAGCGCTGCTGGTTGTAGTACCACTCGGCCGACAGGTGGCCGCGATCGAACAGGCCCAGCGTGCCGACGCCGCGTGCCGACAGCGACTGGTAGTCACGGCCACCACTGAGGTTGAGCGTCTGCTGATGCAGGAACGCGTTCTCGGCATTGGCGGTGACCGTGTGGAAACGCTCGGCGGCAGGCTTGCCGGGAATCCACTGGCGCGCCACGAACAAGCGCACCGCGCCCTCGCCTTCGTCATACAGCGCGCGCACCTCGTCGGGAGCTTCCGGCGGATCGATGTAGCCGCAGCCGGCGCTGGCACCACCGAAGCGGCAGGCCAGATGGCTGTTGCGCGGCAGCGGCTGCGACAGCGCAGGCAGCAGGGCGGCCTGCGCCTCGGCAGGCAGGTCCAGTGACTGCAGCACGCGCGCGGGATCTTCCAGCTGCACGTGCTCCAGGGTCACGCGCACCGGCGACAGCCCGGCCGAGCGGCCGAACAGCTGGATGTCGAGTTGTTCGGTCTGGCCTTCGACCAGATCTTCAAAACCGGGCGGGACGCCGCGCGCGGCCGCCAGCGGAGTGGACAACGCCAGGGCGAGCGCGACCGCCAGCCGGGTGACGGCGGGGGCGTGTAGGGTCATGGGGGCACCGCTGCAAGCGGCCGGCCCGGGATGCGGGCCGGCGCGGGGGATTACGGCGTAGCCGCCTTCTGGTTCAGCACGACGTTGACCAGGCCGCTGTACGCGCCCTTGGTGAGGATCGGCGCCGGCGTGGTCTGTACGATGGTCAGCGGCATCGAGATCGAGGCGCCCGGGGTCGAGCCCGCACCGTTGAACAGGTCAGCGGCCTTGTACTCGATGGCGGCTGCACCCAGCGCGCGGTTGTTCAGGCTGATGGTCATCGGCACGGTCACGGTGCCGGTCTCGTTGGCCAGGAAGAAGCTGCCATCGATACGCGCTTCGATATCCGCCTTGTCATCGTTGGAATGGATACGCACGCGCTGCGTGTTCGGAATCAGGCCACGCAGCGGATCGTGGGTCAGGGTGACCATGTCCGGCAGCGGGGTGCCGTCATCGCGCAGCAGCGCCAGGGTCGGGTCGACGTCGGCGTAGACGGAGATCTTGGTTTCCACGGCGTGCGCGGACAGCGAAGCAGTGGCCAGCGCTGCAGCGAGCGCGGCCTTCTTGATAATGGCGTGCATGGGTGTCTCTCTCGGACAGGGGGAATATGAAAGCCCCCCTCCCCTAAGGAGAAAGGGAGGGAGGCGCCGCCCGCAGAGGTGGTTGCGGGCGACGGAGAGAATGTTAGGAATCCATTGCCATGCAGGCCATTCAAGCATTCCTAAAACGTTGGAGGTTAAGGAGGATTCTTGAAGGCGCTCAATGTTTGAGGGTTATGCAAACTCCCTCACTGCTTGAATGCAATAAACCTCATTGCCTTGGGTTTGTAGAGTCGGCTGTTAGTCGACTGCTCTTCCGATACTGCGCGAAGCACACACGCTGCGCGCGTGAGTCGAGTACGGCTCGACTCTACAGCGGGTCATCCACGCATGGCGTGGATCTGCTGGATGGCATCAGGCCGCCCTTCGGCGGCCTGATGAGACATCGCGTTGGCGCACGATCAGAAGAAGATCGCGTACAGGATCAGCAGCGGAATCGGTACGCCCAACAACCAGAGCAGAATCATTTTCATTGCAGGTCTCCTTGCGTGGAAGGCGGGTTACAGATCGCGGCGGCGGCCGCCCCAGGTGGCGCTGAGGCTGGCGAAGAACGCACCGATCAGCAGGGTGATGAACAGCCACAACGCGGCATAGGCGGTCGCCTTTCGGGCATCGTCGGCGGCCTGCTTGGCGGTGTTCCTGGCCTTCTCCAGCGCCGCACGCATGCGCGTCTGCACATCGGTCACGCGCGCCTGCGCTTCGGCCGGGCTCATGCCGGTTTCGCGCGCGATCAGCTGCGCCAGGTACTGGGTGTCGGCCGGATCCAGGCCATCGCCCTGCAGGCTGTTGACGATGATGCGGTTCACTTCGGCACGCACTTCGCGGCGGTCACCCATCGGGCCATTACCCGGCATCGGGCGCGGCGGCAGGCCTACGCGCACATCGCGCGGCCCGACGCTTGCAGCCAGCGGCGGTGGGGCCGGATCTGTCGCCGCCACGCCGGACGCTGCATCAGGCGCGCCCGGGGCCGGCGGCGCGCCTGCAGCTGCCGGACCCGCATCGGTAGCGTTGCGGAACAATGAATCCACCCAGTAGTTGAGGTCGCCTTCCGGGGCCGCCGCGGCAGTGCTGCCCGCGCCCGCGGCAGCAACGCCGGCCGTGGATGCGGCAACGCCCGCGGCGGCACCGGCCACCTTTGCGCCGGCGCCCAGCACGCCACCGATTGCCGATGTGAGCAAGCCCGCGGTCAGCAGCGTGGCGACGGCCCACGACACGAAGCCATGCGCGGTATCGCGGAAATAGGTTTCATCGCCATGGATCTGCGTCCACTTGGTACGCAGGCGGCCCGCCAGATAGCCACCCAGGCCGGACGCGGCCAATGCGGTGAAGGTGAGCCAGATGATGCTGGACCAACCGAAGGTCTCTTTGCTGACGCCTTCGAACGACCATGGCGACACCGACGACAGGCCGAGGCCAACACCGAGGATCAGCAGGATGAGGGAGAGTGCAGCGGCAGCGGTGGCGCCAGCGAAGATCGCGCCCCAGGAAACGGCGCTTTCGCTGGGAGGGGCGACGATCGGGGCGGTGACGACGGCGGCGACGTCAGGGCCGAGCGGTCCGCGCTCGGGTGGGTCGAATCGGGTACTCATCGGGATGGACGCTCCATTTCAGGTGCTGCGGATGCAGCTGGCGTCCTGAGGCTGCGCGAGCGCTTGTGAAGCTGGCGAGACCCTTGAATCACGCGGTCTTGGCACGATGAAGCGCGTGCCAACCAAGGTTGGCACCTACCGAAGGCGGGTGCGGCGGTAGATCCGCGCCATGCGTGGATGGGAAAGCGTGCCAACCAAGGTTGGCACCTACCGAAGGCGGTTGCGGTGGTAGATCCGCGCCGTGCGTGGATGATTTTTCGCGGGCGCCGAAATCGTGCGGACCAACGGTCCGCACCCACCAGGTCCGCTCAAAAAAAAACGCCCCGCGGATGCGGGGCGTTCTCGGCACAACCTACGCGGGGCGATCAGCCCTGGTAGTCGCGCACGTCGCTGCCGGTGTAGACCTGGCGCGGACGGCCGATCTTCATTTCCGGATCAACCTGCTGTTCCAGCCAATGCGAGACCCAGCCGGAGGTACGGCCCAGGGCGAACATGACGGTGAACATTTCGGTCGGGATCTGCAGCGCCTTGTAGATGATGCCGCTGTAGAAATCGACGTTCGGGTACAGCTTGCGGGCGACGAAGTACTCGTCCTGCAGGGCGGCCTGTTCCAGCTTCACGGCCACGTCCAGCAGCGGATCCTGCACGCCCAGCTGCTTGAGCACCTTGCTGGTCATCTCGCCGATGACCTTGGCGCGCGGGTCGAAGTTCTTGTAGACGCGGTGGCCGAAGCCCATCAGGCGGAAGCCGGAGGTCTTGTCCTTGGCCTTGACCACGGCGGACTCGACGTTGTCGGCGCTGCCGATTTCTTCCAGCATCTTCAGCACGGCTTCGTTGGCACCACCGTGGGCCGGACCCCACAGCGCGGTGACACCCGCAGCAACCGACGCGTACGGGTTGGCACCGGTCGAACCGACCAGACGCACCGTCGAGGTCGAGGCGTTCTGCTCGTGGTCGGCGTGCAGGATGAACAGCAGGTCCAGCGCCTTCACCACGTCCGGGTTCAGGTCGTACTGGCCGTCAGCCGACTCGAAGGTCTGCTTCAGGAAGCGGCTGACGTAGTCCAGCGAGGTGTCCGGCTTGTTGGCCGGCAGGCCCTTGCCATGGCGGTAGATCAGCGCCGACAGGGTCGGCACCTTGGCGATCAGGCGCACGGCGGCCTGGCGGCGCTGTTCGGCGTCGGACAGGTCCAGCGAGTCGTGGTAGATGGCCGACAGCTGCGCGATTGCAGCGGCCAGGATGGCCATCGGATGGGCATCCTTGGCGAAGCTGCCGATCAGGGTGTTGATCGACTCATCGACGTTGGCTTCGGCGGTCAGCTCATCGGTGAAGGCCTTCAGCTGCTCGGCGCTCGGGCGCTCGCCGTTGATCAGCAGGTAGGCCACTTCGACGTAGCTCGACTTTTCCGACAGCTGTTCGATCGGGTAGCCGCGGTACAGCAGCACGCCCTTGTCGCCGTCGATGTAGGTGATGGCGGACTTGCAGCTGGCCGTCGCGGTGAAGCCGGAATCGTAGGTGAAGAACCCCGTTTCCTTGGTCAGCTTCGCGATGTCGACGCAGTCGTTGCCAAGGGTGGGTTTGATGACGGGCAGAACGACCGACTTGTCGCCGGCGTTGAGCGTGACCTGATCAAGATCGGACACTGTGTGCGCTCCTTCATGGGAAGGCGCCTGCCCAAGCGCATTGGTCAGGCACGTGAATGACGTCCTCGGCCTGTGCCGGGGATCAGGTCATTATCGCACAGCAGCATTTGCCCGGCGCTAGACAGAAGTCGTATACGACAGGCAGCCAGACACCGGCCATTGAGCGGCCCGGATCGGCAAAAGCGTTGTCACACGAACGCAGTGTTCCGCCCATCCAAACGCCCGTTGGGTTGGCGTTGGGGAAAAACAAACGGCCGCGCAGAGCGCGGCCGTTGGTTCGAAGCTGGATCGACAGATCAGCGCGCGTAGCGCTTCTGGAACTTGTCGATACGGCCCGAGGTGTCGATGACCTTGTGCTTGCCCGTGTAGAACGGGTGCGAAGCCGAGGAAATTTCAACCTTGACCAGCGGGTATTCGTTGCCGTCTTCCCACTGGATGGTTTCCTTCGTCGCCATGGTCGAGCGGGTCAGGATCTTGAAATCGGAGGTGACGTCATGGAAGACGACGTCGCGGTAGTTCGGATGGATATCGGCCTTCATGGGCTCACACCGTAAATGGGCTGGTGGTCAAGAGCGGCATTATAAGCACCGGTTGCCGCCCGGGGCAACCGGTGCCGGTCAATCGACGTCAGTCCGCACCCAGGGCCTGGCGCACCAGGGCCTCGAAACGCTGCTGGTCGTAGGCCATCAGCAGATCGCAGTTGTCCGGCTGGCCGGTCTGGCGGTTCCAATCGACGATGGTGGCGCCGCGGCTGAACGTGCCGTTCAGCTCCACGTTCAGCGGGCGCGACTCGACCCGCAGCTGCCCTTCGGGGTTCAGCGCCCAGGCCATGGCCACCGCATCGGCGGTGTACCAGCGCCCGCCCTTGCTGTCTTCGGACAGGCCACGGGTCTTGCGCGAGATCAGTTCGTAGAAGCGGGCGCGATCGGAATCGGCCTGCAGCCACTTCTCGGCGTCCTGCAGCGGCAAGCCATGGGCGACGGTGGCCTCCCAGTCCGACACCAGCAGGTGCTTGAACGAGGTGAACACCACGTGCGCCGCTTCCGGGTCGAACGCAATGTTGAATTCGGCCGCCGGGGTGATGTTGCCGTGGCAGGTGACCGCGCCGCCCATCACCACGATGCGCTTGATGCGCTCGGGCAGGGTCGGGTCCAGCTTCAGTGCCAGGGCAAGGTTGGTCAGCGGGCCCAGCATCACCAGCATCAGTTCGCCGGCGTGCTCGTGCGACAGGCGCAGGATGGCCAGTGCGGCGTGTTCGGCTTCAGCCTGGCGGCTCGGCGGCGGCAGGTCCACGTCGCCGTAGCCGTCACGGCCATGCACGTGGGCAGCGTCAACGGAGGGATGCAGCAGCGGATCCGGGCTGCCGGCAAACACCGGTACGTCGGTGCGGCCGACGATGTCGCAGAGCTTGAGGGCGTTGCGGACGGTGTACTGCAGGCCGACGTTGCCGGCGGCGATGGTCAGGGCGACCACGTCATGCCGTTCGTCGGCAAAGGCCATCAGCAGGGCCAGGGCGTCGTCCACACCGGGGTCGGTGTCGATCAACAGGGGGATCTTGTGGGTCATCGTTGCCGTCTTCAGATCGGCAACGAAGTGTGGACCGGGATGATGACCGTTGCAAGTACGGGGGTTGGGGTTCGGCAGGGCTGCGCCCTGCACCCGCCGAATCAACGGCAAACGCCGAATCAACGGCAAAAGCTGGTTTCCTGGGGGATGGCGGGGTGGGTCCGGTTGCGGGGGACGCTGCAAGTACGTCCATGTAAGCTCGGTCGCCGCATCCATGCGGCTCACGCCCCCGCAACCGGATCCACCCCGCCTTCGACAGATTTCCGCGGCTGTTGGTGGGTGTCGACCTTGGTCGACACATCCATGCAATGCGTGGATGAACATGGAGTAGATCCACGCCACGCGTGGATGCGTGGATGCGTGGATGCGTGGACCAAGGTCCACACCCATCAAGGTGGCGCTACGCCGAGGCGTAACGCACGGCGGTGCCGATCCAGCGCTGCACCACACGATCGGCCAGCGCGGGTTGCTGGTCCAGCAGGCGCTCGGCCAGGTCATGCACGCCGGGCAGCAGGCCGGCGTCACGGGCCAGGTCGGCGATGCGGAAACCGGCCAGGCCGGTCTGCCGGGTACCCAGCAATTCACCGGGACCACGCAATTCCAGATCCTTCTCGGCAATGACGAAACCATCGTTGGTTTCGCGCATGGTCTGCAGGCGCTCGCGTGCCATCTGCGAGAGCGGTGCCTGGTACAGCAGCACGCAGCGCGATACCGCAGAACCACGGCCGACGCGGCCGCGCAGCTGGTGCAGCTGGGCCAGGCCCAGGCGCTCGGCGTTCTCGATCACCATCAGCGAGGCGTTCGGCACATCCACGCCCACTTCAATTACCGTGGTCGCCACCAGCAGGTCGATGTCGCCGGCCTTGAACGCCACCATCGTCGCCAGCTTTTCGGCGGCTTTCAGGCGACCATGCACCAGCCCCACGCGCACGCCCGGCAACAGCGCCTGCAGCGATTCGTAGGTGGCCTGCGCCGGGGTGGCATCCAGTTCTTCGCTCTCCTCGATGAGGGTGCACACCCAGTACACCTGCCGCCCTTCCTGGCAGGCCAGTGCGATGCGCTCGATCAGCTCGGGACGACGATCGTTGTTGAGCGCGACGGTCTGCACCGGGGTGCGGCCCGGCGGCAGTTCGTCGATGGCCGACACATCCAGGTCCGCGTATTCGGACATCGCCAGCGTGCGCGGAATCGGCGTGGCGGTCATCACCAGCTGGTGTGGCACGCTGTTGCCGCCTGCGCCCTTGTCGCGCAGCGCCAAGCGCTGGTGCACGCCGAAGCGGTGCTGCTCGTCGACGATGGCGAGCGCCAGATCCTGGAACACCACCGCCTCCTGCATCAGCGCGTGGGTACCAACCACCACCTGCGCTTCGCCGCTGGCGACCTGCTCCATCACCTTGGCGCGCGCCTTGCCGGTGACTTTGCCGGCCAGCCAGGCGATGCGCACACCGAGCGGCTCCAGCCAGCCGCGCAGGTTGTTGAGATGTTGTTCGGCCAGCAGCTCGGTGGGCGCAGCCAATGCAACCTGCTTGCCCTGCTCCACCGCCAGCATCGCCGCCAGCGCGGCGACCACGGTCTTGCCGGAGCCCACATCGCCCTGCACCAGCCGCAGCATCGGGCTGGGCCGCGCGAGGTCTTCGCGGATCTGCTTGAACACGCGCGCCTGCGCGCCGGTGAGCGCGAACGGCAGCTGCTTCAGCAGCGCCTTGGCCAGCTTGCCAGGACCGGCCAGCGGCGGCGCATGGTGTGCCTGCAAGGCAATGCGCTGGCGACGCAGGCTGAGGTGATGGGCCAGCAGTTCTTCCATCGCCAGGCGACGCTGCGCCGGGTGGGTGCCGGCGGCCAGCGCGGCCAGATCGGCATCTGGTGGCGGCCGGTGCACGGTCAGCAGCGCGCTGCGCAGTGACGGCAGCCCGAGGCCATCGAGCCAGCCGCTGGGCAGCAGTTCCAGCGCGCTTTCCTCGGGCAGGCGGTCCAGCGCCTGGCCGATCAGCTTGCGCATGGTCATCGGACCGACGCCTTCGACGGTGGGATACACCGGGTCGAGGCGGTCGCCGAGTTCGGGATCGTCGTTGCGGCCCAGCACCTGGTAGCTGGGGTGGACGATTTCCAGGCCGAGCTGGCCCGGTTTGGGCGTGCCGAAGCAGCGCAGCCGGTTGCCGACCGCGAACTGGCCGACCTGCTGCTGGCGGAAGTGGAAGAAGCGCAGCACCAAAGTGCCCCGCCCTTCGTCTTCCACCGCCACTTTCAGCATCGGCCGGTAGCGCATGCCGCGCTCGACCGCGACCACCCGCCCTTCCACCTGCGCCGGTACGCCGTTGCGCAGGTCTTCAATGCGGGTCAGCCGGGTCCGGTCTTCATAGCGCAGCGGCAGATGAAGCCAGAGATCCTGCAGGGTGGCCAGGCCACGCGCCTGCAGTTTGGCGGCCACGGCCGGACCGACGCCCGCGAGCATCGCCAGGGATGCTTCGCCGGACGGTGACAGGACCGGGGTGACCGCCGCCTTGCGTGCCACGTGGCGGTCAGTCGATGACCATCACCGCGTCGACCTCGAAGTTGGCGCCCTTCGGCAGGCCGGAGACTTCGATGGTGGAACGGGCCGGGTACGGGGCCTGGAAGTAGTCCTGCATGACCGCGTTGACCTTGGCGAACTCGCCCAGATCGGTCAGGTACAGGCCCAGACGCACGACCTTGTCCAGCGAGCCACCAGCGGCTTCGGCCACGGCCTTGAGGTTGTCAAAGGCGCGGCGGGCCTGTGCTTCGACGTCGCCGGCGCCGACGATGTCGCCGGTGGCCGGGTCGAGCGGGATCTGGCCGGAGAAGTACACGGTGTTGCCGGCGCGCACGGCCTGCGAGTACGGGCCGATGGCGGCGGGGGCCTTTTCGGTGTTGATGATCTGGCGGGACATGGGTCGCTCCGGTGCTTGGGGGAAAACAGAGCGGTGATTGTACCGGGTGGGGGAGCATCCACGCATGGCGTGGATCTACCGCACCGCTCCGGTAGTGCCGGCCGCTGGCCGGCAACCTCATGAACATCGGAAGCACCGCGACGTTGCCGGCCAGCGGCCGGCACTACCGGTCCGCGCAGGACCTACTGGCGGCGTACCGACTGCACGACCGACAGGCGGCGCAGGCGGCGCATCACTTCGGCCAGGTGGTTGCGGTCGCGCACCTGGATGTTGAACGCCAGCACGGCGGCGTTGAAGTCGCGGTCCAGGTAGTCCACGCGCTCGATGTTGGAATGGCTCTGGGCGATGGCGGCGGCCAGTTGCGCCAGCACGCCGGTGCCGTTCTCTACTTCCACCACCAGCGAAGTGTCGTAGTCGCCGGAAACGGTAGTGTCCCAGCCGATCGGCACCCAGCGCTCGGGCGACTTGCGCAGCTCGGCCAGGTTCGGGCAGTCCATGCGGTGCACCACGATGCCCTTGCCGGCGGTGTGGTAGCCCATGATCTCGTCGCCGGGAATCGGCTGGCAGCAGCCGGCGAAGGTGACCACGCCGCGCTCGCTGCCGTTGATCAGGATCTTTTCCTGCGAATGGTGGCGCGAATGCGGGCCGCCACGCAGTTCGGCGTAGGCCATCAGCGCCTGCGCGGCCTGGGTCGGCATCCAGTTGCCCAGCGCCACCTCGGCCAGCAGCGCCTCCAGGCGCGGGAAACGATGCTCGGCCAGGAACGCATCCAGGCGCCCCTTCGGCAGCCGTTCCAGCGACGAATCCATCGCCTCCAGCGCACGGTCGAGCATGCGGTGGCCCAGCTGCACGGCATCTTCGTGTTCCAGCTGCTTGAGCTGGTGGCGGATGGCAGTGCGCGCCTTGCTGGTGACCACGAATTCCAGCCACTGCGGTTTCGGCGTGGCCGAGCGTGCGGTGATGATCTCCACCGACTGCCCCGACACCAGCTTGGTGCGCAGTGGCACCAGTTTCTTGTCCACGCGCGAGGCCACCGCCATGTTGCCGACATCGGTATGCACGGCGTAGGCGAAATCGAGCGCGGTGGAATTGCGCGGCAGGGCCAGGATCTTGCCCTTCGGCGTGAACAGGTAGACCTCGTCCGGGAACAGGTCGACCTTGACGTTGTCGAGGAACTCCAGCGAGGAGCCGGCAGCGCGCTGCGAGTCGATCAGCTCGACGATCCAGGCGTGGGCACGGCTCTGCGCGCTGTTGGGCGAATCGCCACCAAACTTGTAGGTCCAGTGCGCGGCCACGCCGCGCTCGGCGATCAGGTCCATTTCCTCGGTACGGATCTGCACTTCGATCGGCGAGCCATACGGCCCGAACAGCACGGTGTGCAGCGACTGGTAGCCGTTGGCCTTGGGAATGGCGATGAAGTCGCGGAAGCGGCCATCCAGCGGTTTGAAGGTGGCATGCACCGAACCCAGCGCGTGGTAACAGCTGGGCACGCTGCGCACGACCAGGCGGAAGCCGAACACGTCCATCACCTGGTCGAAGGATTTGTTCTCGTCGCGCATCTTGTTGTAGATGCTCCACGGGGTCTTGATGCGGCTGATCAGCCGATGCTCGATCCCCTCCTTGGCCAGGCGCTGCGACAGCTGCACTTCCACCTGCGCCATCGCCTCGCGGCGCACCACCGGCTGGCTGCGGATGTGTTTTTCAATGATGGCGTGGCGCCACGGGTAGAGCGCCTTGAAGCCGAGGTTCTGCAGCTCGCTCTTGACCAGGCTCATGCCCAGGCGCTGGGCGATGGGCGCGTAGATCTCCAGCGTCTCGCGGGCGATGCGGCCGCGCGCTTCGCGGCTCTGCGCGCCCAGCGTGCGCATGTTGTGCAGGCGGTCGGCCAGCTTGATCATGATCACGCGCAGGTCGCGCGACATCGCCAGCAGCATCTTGCGGAAGCTCTCCGCGGCCGCTTCCTGGCGGTCGCGGAACTTCAGCTTGTCCAGCTTGGTGACGCCGTCGACCAGTTCGGCCACGGCTTCGCCGAACTCGGCAGCCAGCGCCTCGCGGGTGAGCGGGGTGTCTTCGATGGTGTCGTGCAGGATCGCGGCGATCAGCGCTTCCACGTCCAGGCCGAGCTCGGCCAGCACCTGGGCCACGGCCACCGGATGGGTGATATAGGGCTCGCCCGACTTGCGCGTCTGCCCAGCGTGCGCGGAGGCACCGACTTCCCAGGCACGGCGCAGCAGCGGCAGCTGTTCCGGCGGCAGGTAATGGGCGGCGCGTTCAAGCTGGAGGACGTAGTCGGGTACGGCGGCAGCGGGGGCTGCGGCGACCTTGGCAGTGGGGCCTGGGTTCATGCCCGAAGCCTATTCCAGCGCGACGTTTACGGCAAATCCTGAATGCGAAACAGCCCGCACGGGGCGGGCTGTTCGGCGATCCAGCAATAACGTTGATCGATGCGATCAATCGTCGTTCTTGGACATGTCTTCGTCGGCGACCACTTCGGCGGCAGCCCACTCCAGCGCTTCGCGCTCGGCGCGCTCACGCTCGGCCTTCTCGACTTCGTCGATCAGCGCGTTGTCGATCTTGCGGGCGGCGATTTCGCGCAGCGCCAGCACGGTCGGCTTGTCCTCGGTCTCGCTGTTGTCCAGCGTGGCCTGCACGCCGTTGGCGAGCTGGCGGGCACGCTTGGAAGCCATCATGACCAGTTCGAAACGGTTGTTAACGACTTCCAGGCAATCTTCTACGGTGATGCGGGCCATACGGGCTCCCGGCGACCGGTCGGCCGCTCAGTCGAATGAGGGAAAGGGGACGGAGTGTACTGGCAGGGGCTGGACAAAATCAAGCCAACCCCCACCCGATTCTTTTGGAATCAGTCAGTTGCACCCGGATCGGGGGTCAGCAGGGCCTGGATGAGGCCGGCGTGGCGGACCTTCTGGGCCTCCCGGCGCAGGCGGCTGGCGGTGAAGATGGCGCACAGCTCGTCCACGGCGGTGTCGAACACCTCATTGACGATGACGTAGTCGAACTCGTTGAAGTGCAGCATTTCATCGCGTGCCGCGCCCAGGCGCTGGGCGATGACCGCCTCGCTGTCCTGGCCGCGCTTGCGCATGCGGTCCTGCAGGGCCTGCTTGGACGGCGGCAGGATGAACACGGTGACCGTGCCCGGCACCAGCTGGCGCACCTGCTGCGCGCCCTGCCAGTCGATTTCCAGCAGCACGTCCTGGCCGGCGGCCAGCTGCGGCTCCACCGACTGCCGGGCGGTGCCCTTCCAGTCGCCGTGCACCCAGGCATGCTCGAAGAAGTCGCCGGCGGCGATCATTTCCTCGAACCTCTCCGCAGAGACGAAATGGTAGTGCTGGCCGTTCACTTCACCCGGGCGCATCGCGCGCGAGGTGAAGGAGATCGACAGGGCGATCTGCGGGTCACGCGCCAGGGTGGCATTGACGATGCTGCTCTTGCCGGCACCGGACGGGGCGGCAACGATGTACAGCGTGCCGCGCGCAACGGCGTCCGACGGCTTCGACGCGGCGCTCATGCGGGGGATCCAACGGGTTGATTTCGCAAAATTTTTCCTCGGTGTTCCAGATCCGGCGCGGAGGATCGCGCCAGGACGGCGGGGGCTGCGCGGAACATCCTGGAACCAGGCCCGGCAGACGCTTTCCCCGGGGGGCGGGCACGCAACTTTACCAGAGCGGCCCCGTCGCGCGCCCGTCTGGCGGGCGCCGGGCCTTGTGCCACATGGGCGTACGGGGGCCTGTGCTATAACCGGGCCGTACCCAACGACAGCCCGGAGGCCTGCGCCTCCCCGCCATCCCAGGAGAACGGCATGCCATCGATGAGCCGCCGCCAGTTCCTGAAAGTGACCGGGACAACCCTGGTCGGCTCCAGCCTGGCATTGATGGGCTTCGCGCCCGGCATCGCGCTCGCGGAGGTCAGGCACTACAAGCTGACCCGCGCGACCGAGACCCGCAACACCTGTACCTACTGTTCGGTGGCCTGCGGCATCCTGATGTACAGCCTCGGCGATGGTGCCAAGAACGCCGAGCCGAGCATCTTCCATATCGAAGGCGACCCGGACCATCCGGTGAACCGCGGCACGCTGTGCCCGAAGGGCGCCGGCCTGGCCGACATCATCCACAGCAAGTCGCGCCTGCTCTACCCCGAGTACCGCGCGCCGGGCTCGAACGAGTGGAAGCGGCTGAGCTGGGACGATGCGCTGGACCGCATCGCGCGGCTGATGAAGGAAGACCGCGATGCCAACTTCGTGCAGAAGAACGAGGCCGGGCAGACGGTCAACCGCTGGCTGACCACCGGCATGCTGGCGGCCTCGGCCACCAGCAATGAAACCGCGGTGCTGACCCACAAGGTCGTGCGCTCCCTTGGCATGTTGGCATTCGACAACCAGGCACGTGTCTGACACGGCCCGACGGTGGCAGGTCTTGCCCCGACGCTAGGCCGTGGTGCGATGACGAATCACTGGGTCGACATCAAGAATGCCGACCTGATCCTGATCATGGGTGGCAACGCCGCCGAGGCGCACCCGTGCGGGTTCAAATGGGTGACCGAGGCCAAGGCACACAACAAGGCACGCCTGATCGTGGTCGATCCGCGCTTCAACCGCTCGGCCGCGGTGGCCGACGTGTACGCGCCGATCCGCACCGGTACCGACATCGTGTTCCTGGGGGGCCTGATCAACTACCTGTTGACCGAGGACCGCATCCAGCACGAGTACGTGCTGAACTACACCGACATGTCGTTCCTGGTGAAGGACGAGTTCGCCTTCAAGGACGGCCTGTATTCGGGCTACAACGAAGAGAAGCGCAGCTACGACCGCTCCAGCTGGGACTACGCCTACGGTGACGATGGCTTCGTGCGCAGCGACCCGACGCTGAAGGACCCGCGCTGCGTCTACAACCTGCTCAAGCAGCACTATGCGCGCTACACGGTGGAGATGGTCGAACGCATCTGCGGCACGCCGGCCGACAGCATCCGCCAGATCTGGGACATGATCGCGTCCACCGCCGGCAAGGACAAGGCGATGACCATCCTGTACGCGCTGGGCTGGACGCAGCACTCGATCGGCGCGCAGAACGTGCGTGCCGGCACCATGGTGCAGCTGCTGCTGGGCAACATCGGCGTGGCCGGTGGCGGCATGAACGCCTTGCGCGGGCATTCCAACATCCAGGGCCTGACCGACATCGGCCTGATGTCCGACCTGCTGCCCGGCTACCTGACCCTGCCGAAACAGGACGAGCAGGACTACGAGGCCTACATCGCCAAGCGCACGCAGAAGCCGCTGCGCGCCAACCAGATGTCGTTCTGGCAGAACTACCCGAAGTTCCACGTCAGCCTGATGAAATCGTGGTGGGGCGACGCCGCCACCGCCGACAACAACTGGTGTTTCGATTACCTGCCCAAGCTCGACAAGCCGTACGACATGCTGCAGGCGTACGAGCTGATGAACGAGGGCAAGATCCACGGCTACATCTGCCAGGGCTTCAATCCACTGGCCTCGGCGCCGAACAAGGGCAAGCTGATCAGCGCGTTCTCCAAGCTGAAGTTCATGGTCAGCATGGACCCGCTGGAAACCGAGACCATCGCCTTCTGGCAGAACCACGGTGCGTTGAACGACGTCGACCCGAGCACGATCCAGACCGAAGTATTCCGCCTGCCGACCACCTCCTTCGCCGAGGAGAACGGCGCGGTGGTGAATTCCTCGCGCTGGCTGCAGTGGCACTGGAAGGGTGCCAACCCACCAGGAGAAGCACGCAGCGACATCGAGATCATGTCCGAGCTGTTCCATCGCATCAAAGCGATGTACGAGAAGGACGGCGGTGCGTGGTGGGAGCCGGTGCGCGACCTGGCCTGGAACTACGCCAACCCTGAGGTACCCACGCCCGAAGAACTGGCGATGGAATACAACGGCAAGGCGCTGGCCGACGTGTTCGATCCGAAGGACCCAACCAAGCTGGTGCGCAAGGCCGGCGAGCAGCTGGCCGCATTCGGCGACCTGCGCGACGACGGCAGCACCGCCTCCGGCTGCTGGATCTACATCGGTGCCTGGGGCCCGACCGGCAACATGATGGCGCGGCGTGACAACAGCGACCCCACCGGCATCGGCAACACGCTGGGCTGGGCCTGGGCGTGGCCGGCCAATCGTCGCGTGATGTACAACCGCGCCTCGTGCGACGTCGCCGGAAAGCCGTTTGATCCGCGGCGCACGCTGCTGGCGTGGAACGGGAAAAACTGGGGCAGCGTGGACGTGCCCGACTTCAAGGCCGACGAAGATCCCGCCGGCGGAATGGGCCCGTTCATCATGAATCCGGAGGGCATCGCCCGCTTCTTCGCCAAGGCCGGCATGGCCGAAGGCCCGTTCCCTGAGCACTACGAACCGTTCGATACACCGCTGCGCAGCAACCCGCTCAGCCCCGGCCAGGCACTGACGCTGAACAACCCGGCCGCCCGCGTATTCGCCAGCGATCGCGCACAGATCGGTTCGCCGGACGAGTTCCCGCATGTGGCCACCACCTACCGCCTGACCGAGCATTTCCACTTCTGGACCAAGCACGGCAAGTTGAACGCCATCATCCAGCCCGAGCAGTTCGTCGAGATCGGCGCGGCGTTGGCCGACGAGCTGGGCATCAACAACGGCAGCCGCGTGCGGGTCAGTTCCAAGCGCGGCCACATCGAAGCGGTCGCCATGGTGACCAAGCGCATCAAGGCCCTGCAGATCGATGGCCGGACCGTGCACCAGGTGGGCGTGCCGATCCACTGGGGTTTCCTCGGTGCGGCCAAGCCTGGATACATCGCCAATACGCTGACCAACGCCATCGGTGACGGCAACTCGCAGACGCCCGAATCGAAGTGCATCCTGGTCAAGGTCGAGAAGGTGTAGGAGACACGCCATGTCACTGCAATCCCTGGACATCATCCGCCGCTCGGCCACCACCACGCCCTCGCCGGAGGCGCGTGGTGCGCACACCGGCCAGGTCGCCAAGCTGATCGATGTGAGCAAGTGCATCGGCTGCAAGGCCTGCCAGGTCGCCTGCATGGAGTGGAATGACCTGCGCGACGAAGTGGGCAGCTGCGTTGGCAGCTATGACAACCCGCCCGACCTGAGCGAACAGTCGTGGACGGTGATGAAGTTCCGCGAGTACGAGGACGAGAAGGGCAAGCTGGAGTGGCTGATCCGCAAGGAAGGCTGCATGCACTGCAGCGATCCGGGCTGCCTGAAGGCCTGTCCGTCGCCCGGTGCCATCATCCAGTACGCCAACGGCATCGTCGACTTCCAGGAAGAGAACTGCATCGGCTGCGGCTACTGCGTGACCGGTTGTCCGTTCGACGTGCCGCGCATCTCCAAGAAGGACCACAAGGCCTACAAGTGCACGCTGTGTTCGGACCGGGTGGCGGTGGGCCAGGAACCGGCCTGCGTGAAGACCTGCCCGACCGGCGCGATTACCTTCGGCAGCAAGCAGGCGATGACCGAGCATGCGGCCGGACGCGTGGAAGACCTGAAATCGCGCGGCTACGAGAATGCCGGCCTATACGATCCGCAGGGCGTCGGCGGCACCCACGTGATGTACGTGCTGCAGCACGTGGACAAGCCGGAGCTGTATGCCGACCTGCCCAAGGACCCGCGCATCAGCCCGATCGTGGAGGTGTGGAAGGGCGTGGCCAAGCCGCTGGGCGTGCTGGCGATCGCCGCCACCGCCTTCGCCGGCTTCCTGCATTACATCGGCATCGGCCGCAACACGGTCAATGACGAGGAAGAAGAGGAAGCCGAGCACGAGGCGAAGAAGATCGAAGAGGAGCAGCGGCCATGAAGTACGCCCCGCACCCGCGCCAGATCATCCGCTACCGCGCACCGACCCGCATCAACCACTGGATCGTGGCGATCTGCTTCGTGCTGACCGCGCTGTCCGGGCTGGCGCTGTTCCACCCTGCCCTGTTCCCGTTGACCCAGTTGTTCGGTGGCGGACCGTGGACGCGCATCCTGCATCCGTTCATCGGGCTGGCCATGGTGGTGGGCTTTGCGCTGCTGGCGTTCCGCATGTGGCGCGACAATCTGCCGACCGCCGACGATCGCGCATGGATGCGCGGCATGCGCGATGTACTGCGCAACGAGGATGAGAAGCTGCCGCCGGTGGGCCGTTTCAATGCCGGCCAGAAGCTGCTGTTCTGGGCCATCATCGGCTGCCTGTCGGCGCTGCTGCTGACCGGCTTCGTGATCTGGCGGCAGTACTTCAGCCACTTCTTCCCGATCGGGGTGATCCGCTTCTCGGTGCTGGCCCATGCGCTGTTCGGCTGGGTGCTGGTGTGCGCGATCGTGGTGCACATCTATGCGGCGATCTGGATCAAGGGCTCGGTGCGGGCGATGACCCAGGGCAAGGTGACCTATGGGTGGGCGTACAAGCACCACCGGCAGTGGTTCAGGGACATCCTGCGCGGACGTCGGGAAGAGGGTTAGCGGCAGGGCCTGCGGCCCTGCACCCGCAGAGGCAACGTCAACGTCAAAAGCTGGCTATACGTGGGATGGCGGGGCACTGTGGATTTGCGGGGACGCCGTGAACCCGTCCCTGGGGGCTTGGCCGCGGCATCCATGCCGCGGACACCCCGCAAACCCACAGTGCCCCGCCTTCGACAGTTTCCCGCTGCTGTTGGTGGGTGTCGACCTTGGTCGACACGATGAACATGGCAACGACCGAAACCGGTTTTTGTAGAGTCGAGCCGTGCTCGACTGCTTTGCTCGACTGCGTTGTTTGAACCCGCTGGACGCGAGCGCCGACAACGGCGAGGATGGAGGCTGGTTCTTCTGGCTGGCCCTGCATGGCGCAACGCATCCTTGAACCCGGTGAGATCGAGACGCTCGCCTCGCGCGATGTGCCGCGCATCATCCTGCCCGATATCGAGTCACTGTTCGCTGAGCGCGCGACGCGCCTGCGCAGCCTGGCCGCGCACAGTGCCATCGGCGGCTACCTGCAGCTGCTGGCGGCGTTGGCCGATGCACAGCAGGCGCTGCTGGATGAGCTGACACCGCAGCAGCGCGAGGCACTGCAGTCGCAGGCGCGCGCGCAGCAGTCGAGTGCGGCGGCCGGTGCCGGCATGCCGTTGCGGCCGGCCAACACGCTTCAGCTGGATGGATGCTGGCGCGACTGGCTGCGCACGCTGTGCCAGCACTGTGCCGACGAAACGGGGCTGCCGCTGGAAACCCGGCAGGAGCTGCAACGCGTCGCCGCGGCCGACGACGCCTGGCTGGATGCGCAGGCGCACGCGGTGCTGGAGCGCGATGACGCGCCGTCGGTGGATGCGGTCGCTGCGCTGCTGGTGATGAACGCACTGCAGGTTTACTGGGCGGTGCTCGCAGCCAGCTTCCGCCCTATCGACCTGAAGCCGCTGGCTGATGCGCCAGGGCTGTGCCCGCTGTGCGGCACGTTGCCGGTGACCAGCGTGGTGCAGGCGCGGCCACCCTATGCGTCCTACCGTTACCTGTCGTGCTCGCTGTGCGCCTGCCAGTGGCACTACGTGCGCGTGCAGTGCAGCCAGTGTGGTGCCGCCGGCAAGGACATCGCCTATCGCGCCCTGGCCGATGTGGACGGCGACAGCGGCGAGGCGGTGCGCGAGAGCGCGGTGCGTGCCGAGACCTGCGACCACTGCCACAGCTACCGCAAGATCCTGTATCTGGAAAAGGACCCGTCACTGGAGCCGGTGGCCGATGACCTCGGCACGCTGGCGCTGGATCTGCTGCTGGCCGAGGAAGGCTATGCGCGTGCCAGCCAGAATCCTCTGCTGTGGCAATCCGACGGCGATTGAGGCGATGACAGCCATGCCCCCCGCCCCGGCATCGGCCGCCGCCCTGCCCTCGCTGGACCGGGTGCTGCGCCTGCCTGCACTGGCGCCACTGATCGAAGGCCACGGTCGAAGCCGCATCACCCAGCTGCTGCGTTCGCACCTGCAGGTGCTGCGTGAGCGTGTCAGCGCCAGCCAGTTGTCGACCGCGCAGCTGCAGGAAGCGGTCGACGGCCCGGCGCTGGTGGCAGCGGTCGAGGCCGCACTGGCAGCCGATGCACGGCTGGACCTGCAACCGATGTTCAACCTGACCGGCACCGTACTGCATACCAACCTGGGTCGCGCATTGCTGCCCGAGGCCGCGGTGCAGGCAGTCACCCGCGCGATGACCGCGCCGGTCGATCTGGAGTTCGACGTCATCCGTGGCCGTCGCGGCGACCGCGATGCGCGGGTACAGGCACTGATCTGCGAGCTGACCGGTGCCGAAGCCGCCACTGTGGTCAACAACAATGCGGCAGCGGTCCTGCTGCTGCTCAACAGCCTGGCCAACCGCCGCGAGGTGGTGGTGTCGCGCGGCGAGCTGGTGGAGATCGGTGGTGCCTTCCGCATCCCCGATGTGATGCGCAGCGCGGGCGCGCGGCTGCTGGAAGTAGGTACCACCAACCGCACCCATCCGGCCGACTTCACCAACGCCATCGGCGCGCGCACAGCGCTGCTGATGGAGGTGCATGCCAGCAACTACGCGATCAGCGGATTCACTGCCAAGGTCGACACGGCGGCGATGGCCACGATCGCGCACGAACACGGCCTGCCGCTGGTGGTGGACCTGGGCAGTGGCAGCCTGTGCGATCTGGCCACGTTCGGCCTGCCGCACGAGCCCACCGTGCAGGAAACACTGGCGGACGGCGCCGATCTGGTTTCGTTCAGCGGTGACAAGCTGCTGGGTGGCCCGCAGGCCGGCATCATCGCCGGTCGCGCCGACCTGATTGCACGGATCAACCGCAACCCGCTGAAGCGGGCACTGCGCATGGACAAGATGGGCCTGGCCGCACTGGAAGCGGTGCTGGCCCTGTACCGCGAACCCGAGCTGCTGGCACAGCGGCTGCCGACACTGCGCACGCTCTCGCGCACGCAGGATGACATTGATGCGCAGGCCCAGCGCCTGCTGCAGCCGATGCGTGCCTCACTGGCGGCGGACTACAGCCTCGAGCCTGCTTCGATGCACAGCCAGATTGGCAGCGGCGCGCAGCCACAGGCGCAGCTGGCCAGCGCCGGACTGCGCATTACCAGCGCGCGCCGTGGCGGACTGGATCTGCTGGCCAAGCGCCTGCGTCAGCTGCCGCGACCCGTGCTGGGCCGCATCTCCGATGATGCGTTGTGGCTGGACCTGCGCTGCCTGGAACCCGCCGACGAAGCGCGCTTCCTCGACCAGTGGAGCACGCTGAAGGCATGATCGTCGGCACCGCCGGGCATATCGACCATGGCAAGACCAGCCTGGTGCGGGCACTGACCGGCATCGAAACCGATCGCCTGCAGGAAGAGCGTACGCGTGGTATTTCCATCGAGCTGGGCTATGCCTATGTTCCTGTGGAACGCAGGGACGGCACAGGTCCTGTCGCGACACTGGGTTTCGTCGACGTGCCGGGCCACGAGCGCTTCGTGCACACGATGGTGGCCGGCGCCACGGGTATCGACGTCGCCCTGCTGGTCATCGCTGCCGACGACGGCGTGATGCCACAGACCCGCGAGCACCTGGCCATCCTGCAGCTGCTGGGCGTGAACCGGGGTGCGGTGGCGCTGACCAAGATCGACCGTGTGGATGCGGCGCGCCTGGCCCGGGTCGAGATCGAGGTCGCTGCCCTGCTGGCCGGCACGCCGCTGCAGGATTCCCCTGTGTTCACCTGCAACAGCACCGCACCGGACGATGCTGGCATCAACGCGCTGCGTACCCAGCTGCACGCGTGGGCGGCGGACGACGCCAGCACGCGCCAGGCCGAACTGCGCAGCGAGCTGTTCCGCATGCCGGTGGACCGCGTGTTCTCGCTGGCCGGCCACGGCACGCTGGTGACCGGCGCAGTGCACGGCGGCATCGCCTCGGTGGGTGAGCATCTGCAACTGATGCCGGCCGCCACTGAAGTGCGCATACGCAGCATCCACGCGCAGAACCAGGCCAGTGACCACGCGATGGCCGGGCAGCGCTGCGCGCTGAACCTGGCGGCCATCGCCCGTGATGACATCCGCCGCGGTGACTGGATCGCCGACGCACGCGCACTGCTGGCCACCACCCGCGTTGATGTGCGGTTGCGGCTGTCCGCGTTGGCCGCACCGTTGCGCGACTGGGCACCGCTGCATATCCACTGGGGCACCATGCACCGGCAGGCCCATGTGGTGCTGCTGGAGGACCATGACCACGGTGATGGGCAGTTGGTGCAGCTGGTGTTCGATGCTCCGGTCTGTGCGATGTGTGGCGATCGCTTCATTGCCCGCGATTCAGCGGCCACCCACACGCTGGGCGGCGGCCTTGTGCTCGATCCGGACCCGCCACAGCGGCGCCGGCGCAGTCCTGCACGGCTCGCATGGCTGGGAGCACTGGAGCAACTGGCCGCGGGTGCGGGAATCGGTCCACTGTTGCAGCAGGCGCCCTTCGGCGTTGCCATGGCCGCGCTGCAGCGCTACTGCCGGCGCGCCGCCGACCGGATCGATCTTCCTGCAGACACGCGACGCATCGTCACCCGCGAAGACACGGTAGTCATCCTTGTGTCGCACTGGCAGGCATTGCGCGAGCAGGTGATCGCCTCACTGCGTGGATGGCATGAGCGACGCCCGGACGAACCCGGTGTCGACAGCGGCCGCCTGCAGCGCAGCACCCTGCCCGCGCTTGCAGCGAGCCTCTGGAATGCGCTGCTGCAGGACCTGCTGGACGACGGCAGCGTGCAACGCGTGGGTGCCTGGTGGCGCCTGCCCGGGCATGACCATGCGCCACCGGAACGCGAGCGTCTGCTGCTGGAACGCGTGCTGCCGCAACTGCACGCCGGTGGCTTCGATCCGCCGTGGGTGCGCACCCTTGCTGCCGAGATCGGCCTGGCCGAAGACGAAGTCCGCGCCGTCCTGCGCCGCGCCACCGCACGTGGCGAGCTGTTCCAGGTGGTGCCGGACCTGTTCTATGCACCCGCGTGCATTGCCGAACTCGCCGCGATCGTCGCGCAGCTGTCACAGGCCAGCGGCACGGTGGATGCGGCCACGTTCCGCGATGCCATCGGCCTGGGCCGCAAACGCAGCATCCAGATCTTGGAGTTCTTCAATCGCGTTGGCTACACTCGACGCGTCGGTGACCAGCATCGGCCGCGCGGCGACCTGCAGTGGAACGCAGCCCGCGACTGAGCCCACCGGTACCGCCGTACTTTCGGAAGGCATGCGCATCCGGGCATGCGGCTGGGCTTCAAACCCAGTAGGGGGCGTCGATCGTTCCCTGGTAGGTTCGACTCCTGCTGCCTTCCGCCATTCGCGTTCCCGCAGGAGATGTCGGCATGGCCACGCACGCGCAGTCCCCCGCCCCTTCAACGGCCGATGCCCCGCAACGACTGACCTCTCTCGCGCATGGCGGCGGCTGCGGCTGCAAGATCGCGCCGGGCGTGCTGAGCGAACTGCTGCGTGGCGTTCCAGCACTTCCGGCACCGGCTGAGCTGCTGGTGGGCCGTGAGAACAGCGACGACGCCGCGGTGTATCGCCTCGATGATCGCCAGGCAATCGTCGCCACCACTGATTTCTTCATGCCCATCGTCGACGACCCGTTCGACTTCGGCCGCATCGCGGCCACCAACGCGCTGTCGGACCTGTATGCGATGGGCGCGCGCCCGCTGTTCGCACTGGCCATCGTCGGCATGCCGATCAACACGCTGCCGCAGGACACGATCCGCGGCATTCTGCAGGGTGGCGAACGCGCCTGCGCCGATGCTGGCATCGTGGTCGCTGGTGGCCACAGCATCGATTCGGTGGAACCCATCTACGGCCTGGCTGCGATCGGCGTGCTCGACCCGCAACGACTCAAGCGCAATGCCGATGCCCGCGCCGGCGACGTGCTGGTGCTGGGCAAGCCGTTGGGCGTGGGCGTGTATTCGTCAGCACTGAAGAAGGAAGTGCTGGACGCCGACGGCTACCAGCAGATGATCGCGTCGACCACCCGCCTGAACACCGTGGGCGTGCCGCTGGCTGCGCTGGACGGCGTGCATGCCATGACCGACGTCACCGGCTTCGGCCTGCTCGGCCACCTGCTGGAAGTGTGCCGCGCCAGTGGTGTCGCTGCCGAGGTGGACAGTGCACAGGTGCCGCTGCTGCCGCAGGCGCTGGAGCTGCTGCAGCGTGGCTGCGTGACCGGCGCATCCAACCGCAACTGGGCCTCCTATGGCACCGAGGTGCGCTTCGCCGATGGGTTGCCGGCACACTGGCAGCCACTGCTGACCGACCCTCAGACCAGCGGTGGCCTGCTGGTGTCGTGCGCCCCGGAAGCGACGGATGCGGTGCTGGCCTGCTTCCACGACGCGGGGTTCGGCCAGGCAGCCGTGGTCGGGCGTTTGAGCGAAGGAGCGCCGGGCGTCAGCGTGCGCTGATGCGCTGGAACGACAAGGGCGCCCGAAGGCGCCCCTGCTGTACCGCTGGATGCAACATCACTCGATGTTCTGCACCTGTTCGCGGATCTGGTCGATCAGCACCTTCAGCTCCACCGCGGCATTGGACGTACGGCTGTCCACCGACTTCGAGCCCAGCGTATTGGCTTCGCGGTTGAACTCCTGCAGCAGGAAGTCAAGGCGGCGACCGACCGGCTCGCGCTGCTTGAGCACGCGGCGGATCTCGACGATGTGGCTGCCGAGGCGGTCCAGCTCTTCATCCACGTCCAGCTTCTGCAGCCACAGGACCAGTTCCTGCTCGGCGCGGCCGGGGTCGACCGGGTGCGGCAGGTCGGCCAGGCGTGCGGCCAGCTTGGCGCGCTGGCCGTCGCGAATGGCCGGAATCAGCGTGCGCACTTCGGTGGCGATGCGTTCGATGCCGTCCACGCGCTCGCTGATGGCCGCAGCCAACTTGCCGCCTTCGCGCTCACGGGCCTCGACGAAGCCATCCAGCACCTGGTCCAGCAGCGCCAGCGCCTCGACCTGCAGGGCGGCGGCGTCGGTGGCCTCGCCACGGGTCACGCCCGGCAGCTGCAGCAGGTCGGTGAAGCTGACCTGCAGGTTGGGGAAATCGGAGGTCAGGCGGTGCGCCAGGCGGCCCAGCTGGCCCAGCAGGGCCTCGTCCACCTGAAGGTTGGCCGCCGCTTCCGGCGCGCGCAGGCGCATCACCAGATCCAGCTTGCCTCGGCTCAGGCGCGCGGCGATGCGCTCGCGCAGCTGCGGTTCCAGCGCCCGCAGCTCCTCGGGCAGGCGGGTGCCGACCTCCAGGAAGCGGTGGTTGACCGAGCGCAGCTCGCAGCCCAGCGTGCCCCACGGGGTGACCCGCTCGCCGCCGGCATAGGCGGTCATGCTTCGAATCATGGATTGTGTCCGGTGCGTGCAAAGGGGGAATGGTACCCTAGCGCCCTCACCAGAGCCCCCTTGCCCGCCCCGTGAAGGCCGCGGGCGTGGCGGCGTACTCCCTTGCCATTACGGAACCCGCACCATGTCCGATTCCCGCCCCAGCGGCCGCCAGCCCGACCAGCTCCGCCCGGTCGTCATCCAACGCGGCTTCACCCGCCACGCCGAAGGTTCGGTGCTGGTGTGCTTCGGTGAAACCCGTGTGCTGTGCACCGCCAGCGTCGAGAACCGCGTGCCGGGCTTCCTGCGCGGCAAGGGCGAAGGCTGGGTCACCGCCGAGTACGGAATGCTGCCGCGCGCCACCCACACCCGCAGTGACCGTGAAGCGGCCCGTGGCAAGCAGGGTGGCCGCACGCTGGAGATCCAGCGCCTGATCGGCCGCAGCCTGCGCGCCTGCGTGGATCGCAACGCGCTGGGCGAGCGCACCATCACCCTCGACTGCGACGTGCTGCAGGCCGACGGTGGCACCCGCACCGCCGCCATCACCGGCGCCTACGTGGCGCTGGTCGATGCGGTGAACGTGCTGATCAAGCGTGGCGACATCAAGCGCAACCCGATCCTGGGCGCAGTAGCCGCCGTATCGGTAGGCGTGTACCGCGGCACCCCGGTGCTGGACCTGGACTACGCCGAAGACAGCGACTGCGACACCGACATGAACGTGGTGATGAACGACGGTGGCGGCTTCATCGAGCTGCAGGGCACCGCCGAAGGCCACGCCTTCCGTCGCGATGAACTGGATGCGCTGCTGGGCCTGGCCGAAAAGGGCGTGGGCGAACTGCTGGCCGCACAGCAGGCGGCGCTGTCGGCATGAACCGCCGCATCGCCCTGACCACCCTGGTGGTGGCCGACTATGACGAAGCCATTGCCTGGTACACCGGCAAGCTCGGCTTCGCACTGTTGGAGGACATCGACCAGGGCCACAAGCGCTGGGTGGTGGTCGGCCCGACCGACGGCAGTGCCGCCGCGCTGCTGCTGGCCCGCGCCAGCGACGAGGAACAGCGCAGCCGCATCGGCAACCAGACCGGCGGCCGCGTCGGCTTCTTCCTCAACACCGACGACTTCCACCGCGACCACGCGGCGATGGTCGCCGCCGGCGTCGAGTTCCTGGAAGCGCCGCGCGAAGAACCCTATGCAACGGTTGCGGTGTTCCGCGATCTGTATGGCAACACCTGGGACCTGCTGGAGCCCCGTCAATGAAGAAACTGGTACTGGCCAGCCACAACGCCGGCAAGCTGGTGGAGATGCAGGAGATCCTTGCCGATCTGCCGCTGCAGATCACCTCGGCCGCCGAACTGGGCCTGGGCGATGTGGAAGAGACCGGCCTGACCTTCGTCGAGAACGCGCTGCTGAAGGCACGCGCAGCCTGCGAAGCGACCGGCCTGCCGGCGCTGGCCGATGATTCGGGCCTGATCGTCGATGCCCTCGGCGGTGCGCCGGGCCTGTACAGCGCACGCTATGCCGGCCACCCGACCAATGCTGCGGCCAACAATGCCAAGCTGCTGGACGCGATGGCCGACATTCCCGATGGCCAGCGCAGCGCCCGCTTCTATGCGGTGATCGTGCTGCTGCGCCACGCCACCGACCCGCAGCCGCTGATCTGCGAAGGCCGCTGGGAAGGCCAGATCATCCGCGAACTGCGCGGCACCAATGGTTTCGGCTACAACCCGGTATTCCTGGACACCACCCACGGCCTGACCGCCGCGGAAATGGAGCCGGCACTGAAGAACGCCATCAGCCACCGCGCCATTGCCCTGCAGCAGCTCAAGCAGCAGCTGGCGACGCTGTACTGACGCCACCCGATCGACCCAGGGAAGCCGGCCAGCGGCCGGCACTACCGAAGAAGCCCATGCCGCACGCCCACGACCACTGCAACCACCTGCCCGGCGAAGCCTGCTCCGCCGACCACGACAACCCGCCGCGGCTGGTGCCGCCACCGCTGTCGTTGTACGTGCACCTGCCGTGGTGCGTGCGCAAATGCCCGTACTGCGATTTCAATTCGCACCAGGCCAAGGGCGAGCTGCCGTTCGACGCTTATATCGATGCGCTGCTGCGCGACCTCGACCAGGACCTGCCGCTGGTCTGGGGCCGGGTGGTGCACAGCGTGTTCTTCGGTGGCGGCACGCCCAGCCTGTTCCCGCCGGAGGCGATCGACCGCTTCCTGCAACAGGCCAGCGCACGCCTGCGTTTCGCACCCAATGCCGAAATCACCCTGGAAACCAACCCGGGCACCGCCGAGCATGGCCGCTTCGACCGCTATCGCGCGGCCGGCGTGAACCGCCTCAGCTTCGGCATCCAGAGTTTCGACGATGCGATGCTCAAGCGCCTGGGCCGCATCCACGACAGTGGCGAAGCCGAGCGCGCGGTGAAGATGGCGCAGGACGCGGGCTACGACAACTTCAACATCGACCTGATGTACGCGCTGCCGGAACAGACCCTGGCCGGTGCCGAGGCCGACCTGGAACGCGCGTTCGCGCTGCAGCCGGCACACATCTCCCACTACCAGCTGACCCTGGAACCGAATACGGTGTTCTTCGCGCGGCCGCCGCAGGGCATTCCAGATGAAGACAACGCCTGGGACATGCAGGAACACTGCCAGGCATTGCTGGCACAGGCCGGTTTCGGCCAGTACGAGGTCAGCGCCTATGCGCGCCCCGGCCGGCAGAGCGCGCACAACCTGAACTACTGGCGTTTCGGCGACTACCTGGGCATCGGTGCCGGCGCGCACGGCAAGATCAGTTCCGGCGCCGAGGAGCATGTGCTGCGGCGTTGGAAGCTGAAGCACCCGCAGGCCTACCTGGACAGCGCCGGCACGCCCGCCTCGTTCGGCGGCGACGATGTGATCGCGCCGGAGCGCCTGCCGTTCGAATACATGCTCAACCTGCTGCGCCTGCACGAAGGTTTCGGCCTGCGCGATTTCGAGTCGCGCACGGGGCTGCCCCGCAGCGTGCTGGACGCTCCCCTGGCCGAGGCCGTGCAGCGCGGCTGGCTGGACGTGACCGATGGCCATGTGCAGCCGACCGAGCTGGGCCGCCGCTTCACCAACGATGTGGTGAGCCTGTTCCTGGAAGATTGATCCTCGCCTGACAGAGGGTCCTGCCGGCCGCCGGCCGGCAATCCGATGAAGACATATCTGCCGGCCAGCGGCCGGCACTACCGTTCATCGGTCGGGCCAGGCCCGGCGGATGCGATTCACGTTCAGCCTAAAGTAGCGCCGACATCGGCCGACACGGTAGATTCACCAGATCGATCCGCGGGAATCCGGGTACCGCCTGCCGATGTCAGCTGTCTTTTCCATCACTCCTGCCGACAAGAACCGCCTGGCCGCCAGCGATCTGCCACCGCGGGTACGTGAGCTGCTGGGCGCGCTGATCGGTCTGTGCCGGCAGACGCTGGCCGCGCCCCTGATCCTGACCGTCGAGGCGTTGGAGCAGACCCTGCTGCACGACGCCGACCGCGCACGCAATCCGCAGCAGCAGGCCGAGCTGATGGCCCAGCGTGGACAGCTGCACGCCTTCGCCGGCCATTTCGCCGATCGCATGCTCGATGCCGTGGCCGACGCCCTCGCGCGGTTGCGCGAACCGGTCAGCGGTGTCAGCACCAGTGCTGGGCCGCCAGCGCTGCCGGGCATGCTCGGGCTGTCGCTGGTTGATGAGCACGAAGTGGATCGCGACCTGCTGCTGACCGAGATGGTGCGGCGCGAAACCCTGCGTTCAACCAACACACTGAACCTGCTGGGCCAACGCCTGGGCGTACTGGCGGCGGCGCCGGCCTTCGAGGCCGACACCCTGCCGCTGGCACCGCAGGCACTGTGCGCGATGGTGCGCCGGATTGCCGAACAGGACGCGCTGAGCGTCGAGGTACAGCTGGCGCTGTATCGCAGTTTCGAACGGCAGGTGCTGGAACGGCTGGGCGATATCCTTGACCGTGCCAATGCCCTGCTGGCCCAGTCCGGTGTACTGCCGGGGCTGGTCTACACCCCCTACCTGGCACGCTCGTCGAGCACGCGGCGGATCATCACCCAGTCGGTGGGGGGCGGCCGCACCACGCAGCCGGCCAAGCGCACCGCAGCCCCCCTGACCGGCTGGAACGGTTCGGCACCGGCCGGCTCCTGGTCCAGCCTGGTACAGGACGCCTTCCACGAGGGCGGCGCTGGCGGCCCCGCCACGCCGGGCGTGACCACCTCCACCGGCAGTGCACTGCATGAGCTGCTGCAGCAGGCACGGCACGGCAGCCCTGCCCCGGCGGACAGCGGCGCGGTGCCCAGCGCGGCAGTCGACGCGGTACTCGCGCGCCTGCAGGCCCAGTCCAGTGCGGCAACCGGTGTGGCCGACCTGCAGGCTGCCGTGGTCGCGCAGCTGCGCAGCGAGCATGGTGCGCAGGCCCAGCTGGGCAGTCACGACCGGGACAACCTCGACCTGCTGCGCATGCTGATGCAGCAGGTGCAACAGCAGCAGCGTCCCGATCCAGTGCCGGCCGCGCTGCTGGCCCGCCTGCAGGTACCCCTGGCACGCGCCGCCATGGCCGATCCGGGCTTCTTCGTGCGCGACGAACACCCCGCGCGTGAGCTGCTCAATCAGATCGCCGAAGTCGGCGCCAACTGGCTGGGCGATGAGGATGTCGACCCGCAGCTGCTGCAGCGCATGGCGCAGAGCGTGCAGGGCCTGCTGGGGCAGGATGCGCGTGCGCCGGAAGTCTTTGCCGCCGCCAGTGAAGACGTGCAGCAGCACCAGCGCGCGGCGGCCCATCGTGCCGAACTGGCCGAGCGCCGCCATGTGGAAGCCGCGCGCGGCAAGGAACGATTGGAACTGGCCCGTCGCCAGGCCACCGCACAGATCGACCAGTGCTGCGACACCCGGTCGCCACCGCGTTTCGTGCAGACCTTGCTGCGCCAGGCCTGGGCCGATGCACTGACCCTCACCCGCCTGCGCCATGGCGACGATTCACCGCAATGGCAGGAGCGCCTGCAACAGACCGAGCGCATCGCTGCCATCACCGCGCAGGCCATCGACGCCCCCGGCGGCACCGATACCGCACTGGCAGCGGACGTGGAGGCCGCATTGCTGCAGGTCGGCTACCACGCCGAGGAAGCCGCCGCTGTCGCGCGCAGGCTGGCCACGCCCGGCGGCGAGGATGAAAGCACCTCGCGTACCGAGCTCAGCGCACGCCTCAAGGCACGTGCGCGCCTGGGCGAGCACGCCGGCACGAACGGTGGCGCCGCACCTGCCACGCCGCGCAGCAGCGCCGAAGAAGCGGCCTACCAACAGCTGTCCAGCCTGCCGTTCGGCAGTTGGTTCGACATCGACATGGGCGATGGCACGATGCGCCGCCAGCGCCTGTCCTGGTACAGCCTGCTGACCGGCCACGCGTTGTTCGTCAATGCGCGCGGGCAGAAGATCACCGATACCGACCTGGATGCGCTGGCACGGCAGATCAGTGCCGGGCGCGCGCAGCTGGTCACCGAAGACAAGGGCCGGCTGGTCGACCGTGCCTGGGAAGCCAGCCTCGGTGCGCTGCGCGCACTGGCCACGGCTCGCGCACAGGAGACCCCCGCATGAAAGCCGTACCGCCGCAGGACACCCGCCGCGCGCCGCGCCGCCAGGTCTCGGACCTGGTGCCGGTTACCGACCAGATGCGCGAGTGCGTGGTCGGGCGCCTCGGCAATGTCTCCGAAACTGGCATGCTGATGCTGGCCAGCATGCCGCTGCGCGAGGATGCGCTGTACCAGCTGCGCTTTCCCTTGCCATTGGGTGATGGCCGCCAGCAGGCCATCGACGTAGGCGTGCATCTGCTGTGGAGCGAGCCCGCACACGTTCCCGGGCAGAGCTGGACCGGCTTCCGCTTCCTGACCCTGTCGCGCGAACATCGGCAGCTGCTGCGGCAGTGGGTGGGCGAGGACAGCGACGAGGGACCGGTTTCGACGGCCTGAGTGCCGGTTCCGGCACAGCGGTTTTTCGCGGTATGCGGCAGAATCTAGGGCCGTTTTCCGTGTCGAGCCACCGCAATGATCCAGCAAGACCCCGGCGCCCTGTATTCCGACCACCTGGCCGTGCTGTGCCGACGCGCCGAACAGGCGCTGGCCCGCGGCGGCTTCGACCATCTGGTGGTGCCCAGCGGCACCCTGCACTACCAGGTGTTCGACGACCGCGACTACCCGTATGCGGTCAACCCGCAGTTCAAGGCCTGGCTGCCGCTGACCCGCGTGCCCAACAGCTGGATCGTGTTCACCCCGGGCAAGCGCCCGGCGGTGATCTTCCACCAGCCCTTCGACTACTGGCACGTGGTGCCGGACGCCCCCAGCGGCTGGTGGGTGGAGCACTTCGACATCCACATCATCCGCAAGCCCGAAGAGGCGCTGGCCCTGCTGCCGGCCGACCCGTCGCGCTGCGCGATCCTGGGCGAGCCGCAGAGCGCACTGGGCAACTACGTGCCGAACAATCCAGCGCCGGTGGTGAACTACCTGGAATGGCACCGCGGCAGCAAGACACCGTATGAAATCGCACTGATGCGCCAGGCCCAGGTGCTGGGCGTGCGCGGCCACCGCGCCGCCGAGGCCGCGTTCCGCAACGGTGCCGACGAATTCAGCATCCACATGGCGTACTGCCAGGCCGTCGGCCAGGATGCCAACGAGCTGCCCTACGGCAACATCGTGGCGTTGAACGAACACGCCGCCGTGCTGCATTACACCGAGCTGGGCCGCAAGGCACCGCAGCCGCTGCGCAGCTTCCTGATCGACGCCGGCGCCAGTGCGCACGGCTACGCCAGCGACATCACCCGCACCTACGCCGCGCAGGGCCACGACGAATTCGCCGCGATGATTGCGGCCGTCGACGCCGCCCAGCAGCAGATGTGCGCAGCGGTGCGCCCGGGCTTCGACTACAAGCAGCTGCACGTGGACGCACATCTTTCGCTGATGGGCGTGCTGAAGGACTTCGGCGTGATCAGGGTCTCGCCGCAGACCGCGCTGGAGACCGGCGTCAGCGCCGCATTCTTCCCGCACGGCATCGGCCACCTGATCGGCCTGCAGGTGCACGACGTGGCCGGCTTCGCGGCCAGCGACGAGGGCGGCCGCATCGAGCGCCCGGCCGGCCACCCGTACCTGCGCCTGACCCGCGTGCTGGAACCGGGCATGGTGGTGACCATCGAGCCAGGCCTGTACTTCATCGACATGCTGTTGAACGAAGTGAAGGACGCCGGCCATGGTGATGCGATCAACTGGGAGCGCGTGGACTTCTTCCGTCCGTATGGTGGCATCCGCATTGAAGACGAAGTGCTGTGCACTGATGGCGAGGCGGACAACCTGACGCGGCCGGCGTTTGCGGCGGCGAACGGCTGAGCCCCTCGTGGTTGGGTGCTGAATTCAAAAGCCGCGCTTGGTGGGGCGGGTAGGCCATGCAGGGGACGCTGCAAGTACGTCCCTGTAAGCTCGATGGCGCCATCCATGGCGCCAACGCCCCTGCATGGCCTACCCGCCCCACCTTTGACAGTTTCCTGCCGCGTCCAACCACGGAAAAGAAAAAAGAAAAGCAGAAGCGGGTCGCTCGCTGCGCTCGCTCTGTGTCGACCACGGTCGACACCTACCCAACAGCCGCAATTGCCCGTAGTTCCACGCCATGCGTGGATGATTCATTCGATATCTGACAGATGTGCCGACCAACGGTCGGCACCCACCAACAGCCACAGGAATCTGTCGGGGGTGGGGCGATGTGGGTGGGCAGGACCGTTGGCGCCATGGATGGCGCCATCGAGCCCCCATGGATGGGTTTACGGCGTGTCCTGACCACCCACACCGCCCCGCCATCCCACGGAATGCCGCTCTGGCATTGGCAGTTGCCGTTGATTGCAGCAGGTGCAGGGCTGCAAGCCCTGCAGAACACCACTTACCCCGCCATCACCGCTTCAATCTCGTCGGCGCTGCGCGCCAGGCCTTCGGTCAGTACGCGATGGCCGTCATCGGTGATCAGCACGTCATCCTCGGTACGGATGCCGATACCGCGCCAGCGCGGCTCCACCGTCGTGTCATCCACGCCGATGTACAACCCCGGCTCGATGGTGAACGCCATGCCCGGCTCCAGCAGACGCGAGTCACCGGCCAGGCGGTAGTCGCCCACGTCGTGCACGTCCATGCCGATCCAGTGCCCGGTCTTGTGCCGGTAGAAGCGCTGGTACAGGCCTTCGGCCAGGTTCTTTTCCAGCGTGCCCTTCAGCAGGCCCAGCCGCAGCAGGCCCTCGGTCAGGGTCTGCACTGCGGCGAGGTGACCGGCTTCGTACGGCACGCCCGGCCTGGCCTGGGCCAACGCAGCGGCCTGCGCATCGCCGACCAGGTCGTGCAGTGCACGCTGCTCGGCGCTGAAGCGGCCATTCACCGGGAACGTGCGGGTGATGTCACTGGCGTAGCCACGGTACTCGGCACCGGCGTCGATCAGCACCAGCTCGCCGTCGCGCGAACGCGCGTTGTTGTCGCGGTAATGCAGGATGCAGCCGTTGCGGCCGGCGCCGACGATGCTGCAGTACGCGGGCACCGCATCATTGGCGCGGAACACGCGTTCCAGCTCCGCCTGCAGTTCGTACTCGTGGATGCCGGCCCTGGCTGCCTTCATCGCGGCCAGATGCGCACGCACGCTGATCTGCGCGGCGTGGTGCATCAACGCCACTTCGGCACCGGACTTGAACAGGCGCTGCTCGTGCAGCAGGTGGCCCAGTTCGAGGAACTCGTGCGGCGGCTGCGCACCGTGGCGCACCTGCGAACGCACGCGGTTGACCCAGCCGATCAGCTTCAGGTCGAAGTCGGCATCCCGGCCGAAGTGGTAGTAGACGCGCGAGCGGCCTTCCAGCAAGCCCGGCAGGATGTCGTCCAGATCATCGATCGGGTAGGCATCGTCCATGCCGTACTGCGCCACCGCGCCTTCCTGGCCAGCGCGGCTGCCGTCCCAGGCCTCGCGTTCGGCATCGCGCTCGCGGCAGAACAGGATGGCCTCGCCGTGGCGTCGGCCCGGGATCAGTACCAGCACTGCTTCCGGCTCCGGGAAGCCGCTCAGGTACTGGAAATCCGAATCCTGCCGGAACGGATAATGGGTATCGAGGCTGCGCACCTTCTCGGCCGCGGCCGGCAGCACCAGGATCGCATCCTCGCCGGCCATGTCCATCAGCTGGCGGCGACGACGCTTGTACTCGCCGGCGGCAATGCCGGTGCGCTGCTTGATGTCCATCAGTTCAGGCGCTGACGATGGCGCGAGGCCAGCACCACGTCGCCGTGCAGCAAGAGCACCGCCACGCGGATGAATTCCTCGATCTCCGACAGGGCTTCGTCGTCATCATCGCCACCGGCCTCGAAATCCTCGCTGGAGGCCCGCGCCAGGCTGGCCATGTCGGTCAGCGCTTCCTCGCCCTCTTCGGACAGGGTCGGGCGGCGGCCGCCGCTGCCCAGGCCGAAGCCGCCCAGGAAGGAACGGGTCCAGCTGAACATGGCATCGGCCTGCGCTGATACGTCGTCGCCGTCGGTCAGCAGCAGCTCGAAGGCGAAGTCGCGGTCTTCCAGCTGCTTGATGGTGGCCTGCAGCAGCTGCCCCAGCACGCTGTCGGCAGCCACCGGCGGCAGGTTGTCGTCGGCCAGCACGCGCGCCGGCCAGTCGTTGCCGGGGGCACCGCCGGCAGCCAGCCAGCCGCACAGCGCGCCGTGCAGCTCGGCAGCGGTGGCACCCAGGCCCAACGCCTGGCTGGCGCGGGTAACGTCGTCGACGGAGGGAAGTTCGGTCATCGTGCGGCTCGTTCGGAAAGGAAACCCGGGGCGCGCACGCGCGCGCCCGTAAGACCCCGTAGTGTAGCAACCCGACGGCATCCTCTCCGCAGGCGTCCAGCCTTGCTGCGACAACGCTTGACCGCCCTTGCCCGGCTTGCCTATCGTGCCCGCATGGAACCCGCCGATCCCCTTGCCCAGCTGCAGGACTTCGCCGCCCGCGTGGACGCGTTGCTTGAACGCAACCAGCGCCTGGCCGAGGAGAACCGCAGCCTGCGCCACCAGCAGGAGCAGCTGGTGGCCGAGCGCTCGACGCTGCTGGCCAAGAATGAGCAGGCACGTTCGCGGGTGGAAGCAATGATCAGCCGGCTCAAATCCCTGGAGCAGCACACATGAGCGCCGAACCGGTCAGTGTCCGCATCCTCGATCGTGAATACACCGTGGGCGTCGGCGGCGATGAACGTGACAGCCTGATGGCCGCCGCGCGCCTGCTGGATGCGCGCATGCGCGAGATCCGCGGCAGCAACCGCATGGCCGCGGTTGATCGCGTTGCCGTACTGGCCGCGCTGAACCTGGCCCACGAACTGCAGCTGCTGCGCGACGAAAACGCCCGCCAGGCCGTGGCCCTGCAGCAGACCCTGGCCGACCTGAGCCGGCGCCTGGACCGCGCCATCGACGGCACCCCCTGAAAATCGTGCAAAACGCGTCTTCTCATATCTGAATTGGCACGGACTGTTGCCGACGAACGGCCTATCCAGATCCTGCGTGCTGGCTATAATGGTCACGCGTTCTCTGCGGTACTCGACGGCATGTGCAAACATTCGCCTTGTCCCTTAAGAACGACACCGGGAGCGCGACAGCGCCGGGAGTGCAGGTCCGCCTTGCAGCGGGAAGCCCGATGGTTCTCCAGCGTTCCCACTTGAGCCCCCGGGTTCAAGGTCGTTTCGCATGCATCGACATTGCGGAGAATGCAATATTCCAGCAAGGGCGGCGTCTTCGGGCGTCGCCCTTGTTCTTTCCGGCACAATGGCGGCTGTTCCCCCGCCGCACGCTGCCATGACCGACCCGCGCCAGGCCCTGCGCCACGACCTGCGGCAACGCCGCCGCGACCTTTCCGCCACTGAGCGCATCGCCGCCGCCGAATCGCTTGCCGATGCCCTGCTCGCCCTGCCGTTCGCCCCGCGCGAAGGCGCCGTGGCCGGCTACTGGGCGCTGGATGGCGAGATCGCCCTGCACCGCTGGCAGTTGCAGTTGCCCGAAGGCCTCACCTACTGCCTGCCGGTGCTGGCCGGCGACGTGCTGCGCTTCGCGCCGTGGCGGCCGGGGCAGCCGCTGACCAGCAACCGCTACGGCATTCCCGAGCCGGACGTGGCGCTGGAAGACACACTGGAACCAGCACAGATGGCGCTGGTGGTGGCCCCGCTGGTGGGTTTCGACACGCAGTGCCGGCGGCTGGGCATGGGGGGCGGCTGGTATGATCGCAGCTTCGCCTTCCGCCACGACCGGCCGGCGCCGCCCTGGCTGGTCGGTGCTGCGTTCGCGGTGCAGCAGGTCGAGTCCTTGCCGGTGGCGTCGTGGGACGTGCCGGTGGATGCGATCTGCACCGAAGACGGCACCCTGTTCCCCTCCGCTGCCCCCGTGAACGCATGACCGCCCGCAAGCGCTACTGGCTGATGAAGTCCGAACCGGACGCCTTCTCCATCGATGACCTGGCCAAGGTCAAGGTCGAACCCTGGAACGGGGTGCGCAACTACCAGGCGCGCAACTTCATGCGCGATGGCATGCAGGTGGGCGACGGCATCCTGTTCTACCACTCCAATACCAAGGTGCCGGGCATCGTCGGCCTGGCCACGGTGGCCAGTACGGCCTACCCGGACGACACCCAGTTCGATCCGAAATCCGACTACCACGACCCCAAGAGCACGCGCGAAAACCCGCGCTGGATGCTGGTGGACGTGGCCTTCGACCGCAAGCTCAAGCAGGTGATCGCGCTGGACGAGATCAAGCTGCACGCCGAAGAACTCGGCGAGGGCTTCCCGCTGGTTGCCAAGGGCAACCGCCTGTCGGTGTTCCCGGTGACCGCCGCGCAGTGGAAGCTGCTGCTGTCGCTGGAAAAGAAATCCTGATTCCCTGCCTGAGAGTTCTCCCATGTCCGAAGCCAAGCGCCTGGCCGCCGAGAAAGCCATCGAGTACGTTGAAGACGGCATGATCGTCGGTGTCGGCACCGGTTCCACCGTGGCCTATTTCATCGATGCCCTGGCCCGCATCCAGCACCGCATCAAGGGCGCTGTTTCCAGCTCCGAGCAGAGCACCGCGCGCCTGAAGCAGCACGGCATCGAGGTGATCGAGCTGAACCACAGCGGCAACCTGTCGCTGTACGTCGATGGCGCCGATGAGTGCGACGCCAACAAGTGCCTGATCAAGGGCGGCGGCGCCGCGCTGACCCGCGAGAAGATCATCGCCGAGGCCAGCGAGCGCTTCATCTGCATCATCGACCCGAGCAAGCAGGTGCCGGTGCTGGGCAGGTTCCCGCTGCCGGTGGAAGTGATCCCGATGGCGCGCAGCCTGGTCGCCCGCCAGATCCGCGACATGACCGGCGGCCAGCCGACCTGGCGTGAAGGCGTGGTCACCGACAACGGCAACCAGATCCTGGACATCCACAACCTGCAGATCACCGATCCGGAAAAGCTGGAGCGCGAGCTCAACCAGCTGCCGGGCGTGGTCTGCGTCGGCCTGTTCGCCCGCCGCCGCGCCGATGTGGTGATCGTCGGCGGCGAGCCGCCGGTCGTGCTCTGACCCTTTCGAAGGATCCTGACGATGTCGCTGTTGCGTTCGCTGCTGATGCTCCCGCTGCTGGCCCTGGCTGGCTGCGCCACCGACGCGGCCCGCCACTGGGTCGAACTGGATGGCGCCCGCTACCAGGTCGAGCTGGCCACCAACGATGAAACCCGCGCACGCGGTCTGATGTTCCGCGACCAGATGGCGGCCGACCACGGCATGCTGTTCATCCACGACCGCGAGGAAATGCAGGCGTACTGGATGAAGAACACCAGGATCGCGCTGGACATCCTGTACTTCGACAGCCAGCGCAAGCTGGTCAGCCAGCAGCGTGATGTGCCGCCGTGCTCGGCCGGCGACATGTGCCCGCCCTACCCCAGCGGTGGCCCGGCACGTTACGTGCTGGAGCTCAACGCCGGCCAGGCCGAGAAGCTCAAGCTGAAGGACGGCACGGAGCTGAAGTTCGGCCCAGGCATCGAGTAACAGGGTTCTGCCCGCGGTAGTGCCGGCCGCTGGCCGGCAACCCTGCAGGGGTCAGATCCCTTTCGCACGCGAAAGGGATCTGACCCCCGGATTTTTCACGCGGCACCGCTTGAAACCGCCTGCGAATGACGCCAGTCTGTGGTCATGCAGGACCGGATCACACTCCCCGACTGGGATGCACTGGCCGACCTCGAAGACGAGGCGCTGCCCTTGTTGCCGACCGCGCTGCTGATCGCGCGCGATGAATACCCCGATCTGCAGCCGTCCACCTACGACGCGCTGATCCAGAGCCATGTCGATCACCTCCGTTCGGAAGTGGAGAGCATCGACAACAGCCCACTGAAAATGGCGGCGATCAACCGCCACCTGTTCGACGAGCTGGGCTACAGCGGCGACCACGACGAGTATTACGACCCGCGCAACAGCTACCTCAACCAGGTGTTCGAGCGGCGCTTGGGCAATCCGATCTCGTTGGCGCTGGTGCAGATGGAAGTCGCGCGCCGGCTCGGCATACCGTTGGATGGCGTGTCCTTCCCCGGCCACTTCCTGGTGCGCTTGCCGGTGGACGACGGCGTGCTGGTGATGGACCCGTTCAACGGTGGCCGGCCACTGGACGTGGACGAACTGCGCGAACGCGCCAAGTCACACCTGGGCGGACAGATGCCCGATGACCAGGTGCTGGCGCAGATCCTCGACCCGGCGCCGGCGCGCGCGATCCTGATGCGCATGCTGCGCAACCTGCATGGTGTCTACGCCGAAGCCGGTGAATGGGATCGTGCCGCACGCAGTGCCGACCGCCTGCTGAAACTGGCGCCCGAGCAGGACGACGCGCTGCGCGACCGCGGCCTGGCGTACCTGCAACTGGAGTATCTGGCCGGTGCCCGCCATGACCTGGGGCAGTACCTGAAGCGCAATCCCGAGGCCAGCGACGCGCAGTGGCTGCGCGAGAAGCTGATCGACCTCGGCGGGCCGATGCCGCGGCTGCATTGAGGGTGTCGGTGTGTGGACCAACGGTCCACACCCACCCCAACGGTCCTCACCCACAGGATGGGCCGGGTGGCCCGCCGGTCAATCGACCTCGACCATCTCGAAATCGGCCTTGGTCACCCCGCAGTCCGGGCAGGTCCAGGTCTCGGGAATGTCCTCCCAACGCGTCCCGGGCTCAATACCCTCCTCCGGCAAGCCTTCCGCTTCGCTGTACAGGAAGCCGCAGACCACGCACATCCAAGTTCGCAGGGTGGTGGGGCTGGCGTCGCTCATCGGATAATCGGGGCTGGATTCACGGGCGGCCATTGTCCCATTGCAGCCCACGCACCGGTAGCCATCGATGACTTCTGCTTCCCCGGCGCCCCGCGGCGTCTACCTGATCACCCCGGACGAGCCCGATACCGCGCGCCTGCTGGCCCGTACCGCGCCGCTGCTGGCCGCGGGTGCCACCTGGCTGCAGTACCGCCACAAGACCGCCAGCGATGCCCTGCGGCAGGAACAGGCGACGGCCCTGCAACGCCTGTGCGCCGCCCACGGCGTGCCGCTGATCGTCAACGACGACCCGGTGCTGGCCAAGGCCGTGGGCGCGGCCGGCGTGCATCTGGGCGGCACCGACGGGGACATCCCCAGCGCGCGCGCGCTGCTCGGTGCCGAGGCCATCATCGGCGCCTCCTGCTACGACCAGCTGGCCAATGCAGAGAAGGCCGTGGCGGCCGGCGCCAGCTATGTGGCCTTCGGCGCCTTCTTCCCGACCACCACCAAGGTCACCAGCAGCCGCGCCCACACCGACCTGCTGCGGCAAAGCGCCGCACTCGGCGTGCCGCGGGTGGCGATCGGCGGCCTGACGCCGGACAATGTCGGTCCCATCATCGACGCCGGCGCCGATCTGGTGGCCGTGGTCAGCGGTATCTATGCCGCATCGGACCCGGTCGCGACCCAGCGCGCCTATCTCGCCCAGTTCGCGTAATGCCCAGGAAAGCCCCATGAACCACGACCAGTCCCACGCCCTGTTCTCCCGTGCCCAGCAGCTGCTGCCGGGCGGCGTCAATTCGCCGGTACGTGCGTTCAAGTCGGTCGGCGGCGAGCCGTTCTTCGTTGAACGCGCCGATGGCGCCTACCTGTACGACGTCGATGGCAACCGCTACATCGACTACGTCGGTTCCTGGGGCCCGATGATCGTCGGCCATAGCCACCCGGCCGTGCGCCAGGCGGTGAAGAAGGCGATCGACAATGGCCTGTCCTTCGGTGCGCCGTGCGCGGCCGAAGTCACCATGGCCGAGACCATCACCCGCCTGGTGCCATCGTGCGAGATGGTGCGCATGGTCAACTCCGGCACCGAGGCCACGCTGTCGGCGATCCGCCTGGCGCGTGGCGCCACCGGCCGCAACCGCATCGTCAAGTTCGAAGGCTGCTACCACGGCCACGGCGACTCGTTCCTGGTCAAGGCCGGCAGCGGCATGCTGACCCTGGGCGTGCCGACCTCGCCGGGCGTCCCGGCCGGCCTGAGCGAACTGACCCTGACCCTGCCCTACAACGACTTCGAAGCGGCCACCGCCCTGTTCGAACAGCAGGGTGACGACATCGCCGGCCTGATCATCGAACCGGTGGTCGGCAACGCCAACTGCATCCCGCCGCGCGAGGGCTACCTGCAACACCTGCGTGCGCTGTGCACGAAGCATGGCGCGCTGCTGATCTTCGACGAAGTAATGACCGGCTTCCGTGTTGCCCTTGGCGGTGCGCAGGCGCATTACGGCATCACCCCGGACCTGACCACTTTCGGCAAGATCATCGGCGGTGGCATGCCGGTGGGTGCCTATGGTGGTCGCCGCGAGCTGATGCAGCAGATCGCACCGGCCGGCCCGATCTACCAGGCCGGCACGCTGAGCGGCAATCCGGTGGCGATGGCCGCCGGACTGGCGATGCTGGAGCTAATCCAGCAGCCGGGCTTCCACGCCGACCTGGCCGAGCGCACCGCGCGCCTGTGTGCCGGCCTGGAAGCGGCCGCCGCCGAATCCGGTGTGGCCGTGACCACCACCTGCGTGGGTGCGATGTTCGGGCTGTTCTTCACCAGCGAGAAGGTGGAGACCTATGCGCAGGCCACCGCCTGTGACATTCCGGCGTTCAACCGCTTCTTCCACGCGATGCTGGAGCAGGGCGTGTTCCTGGCCCCGTCGGCGTACGAGGCCGGCTTCCTGTCCAGCGCCCACGATGACACGGTGATCGAGGCCACCCTCGCCGCCGCACGCGTAGCGTTCCGGGCTGCCAAGGGCTGATCGCAAAAAAGGGGACGGAGGGGATTAAGTCGTTTGTGCACAAACGACTTAATCCCCTCCGTCCCCTTTTTTTCAACCGAAGACGAACTTGCCCTTCATCATCGCGAAGTGGCCGGGGAACGAGCAGAAGAAGGTGTAGTCACCGCCCTTCTGCAGGCCCTGGGTGGAGAAGCGCACGCGCGTGGTCTCGCCACCGCCGATCACCTTGGTGTGCGCCAGCACGCGCTTGTCGGCCTTCGGCAGGTAGCTGTCGGCCAGGGTCATGCGCATGCCCGCCATCGCCACCGGCTGGTAATCGGCGGTACGGGTCAGCACCCAGTTGTGACCCATCGCGGTGACAGCCAGCTTGCCGGTGTGGCGCAGGGTCAGGTCCACGGCGGTGCAGTCGGTGGCGACCTTGATCTCGCGGCTGCTGAAGCTCATCTGGTCGGTGCTGTCGATGCTCACCGCACACACCCGCGCCATCGCCGACGGCGCCAGCATCAGCGCGCCCAGTCCCACTGCCACCATCCAAGCCTTCATCGTTGCATCTCCTGCGGATTCAAACGCCATTCTAGGCAGCCCCCTGTGGCCGCGTCTGCGACCGTCTGTCGCACGCGCACTCCAGGGTTTCCGCGCATCCACCGCGATGGCATGCTCGGCTGATGCGGATCGATCTGTTGCTGCTGGATGTGGATGGCGTGCTGGTGCAGTACCAGCGCGCGCAGCGCGTGCTGCATCTGGCACAGGCGCTGGATGTCGCGCCGGAAACCGTGCAGGCCGCGCTGTACGACAGCGGGCTGGAAGCGGCGCATGACAATGGCACGCTGGATGGCCCGGCCTATCTGGCGCAGCTGAGCAAACAGCTGGGCCGCACCGTTGATGTACACACGTGGATCGCGGCGCGACAGGCCGCCAGCCATCCACAGCCGGCCGTGCTGCAGCGGCTGCAGGCCCTGCAGCTGCCGATGGCGGTGCTGACCAACAATGGCGCACTGATGCAGCAGGCCTTGCCGACTCTGCTACCGGAACTGTTCCCGGCGCTCCAGGGCCGCGTGTTCTGCAGCGCGGAGTTCGGTCTGCGCAAACCGGCGCCCGCGGTGTTCCTGCGCACGCTGGAAGCACTGGACGTGGCACCTGCGCGCACGCTGTTCGTCGATGACCTGTTCGCCAACGTGCGCGGCGCACGCGCCGCCGGCCTGCACGCGGAAACCGTGCGCGATGGCCGTGAGCTGGGCAAGGTGTTGAAGCGTTACGCGGTGGGCTGATCGGGGCCAGAGCCCTCTGCGCAGGAGAGGGATCCGACCCCAGCATTATGGCTTCAGCGCGCGGCGATGAACGCGGCAATTGCCGCGCGCAGGCGCTTGAGGCCTTCGGCCACTTCTTCGTCGGTGATGTTCAGCGACGGCACGAAGCGCAGCACGTCCGGGCCGGCCTGCAGGGTCAGCAGGCCCTGCTCGGCGGCGTGGTCAAGGATCGCACCGGCCTGGCCGGCAAAATCCTTGCTCAGCACCGCGCCCAGCATCAGGCCACGGCCACGCACGTCGCTGAACACGCCGAATTCTTCGTTGATGCGCGCAAAGCCATCGCGCAGCGCCTTCGACTGGCGGCTGACGTTGGCGGCGATCTCCGACGAGGCCAGCTTGCGCAGCGCCACGCGGGCCACCGCAGCGGCCAGCGGGTTGCCACCGAAGGTGGTGCCGTGCGCGCCAAACTGCATGGTCTCGGCCACCTTCGGGCCGGCCAGCATCGCACCGATCGGGAAGCCGCCACCCAGTGCCTTGGCCAGGGTGACCATGTCCGGCACCACGTCGTCCTGCCAGTGCGCGAACAGCGTGCCGGTGCGGCCCATGCCGGCCTGGATCTCGTCCAGCACCAGCAGCGCGTCGTGCTGGTCGCACAGTTCGCGCACGCGCTTGAGGAAGCCGGACTTGGCCGGCATCACGCCGCCCTCGCCCTGGATCGGCTCCAGCATCACCGCCGCCACGTCACCGGCGGCCATCGCGGTTTCCAGCTGCACTTCGTCGTTGAAATCGATGTAGCGGAAGCCCCCCGGCAGCGGCTCGTAGCCTTCCTGGTACTTCGGCTGCGCGGTAGCGGTCACCGCGCCCATGGTGCGGCCGTGGAAGCTGCCACGGAAGGTGATGATGACGCGCTTGTCGGCCGGGCGGCCCTGGCTGGAGGCCCACTTGCGGACCATCTTGATCGCCACTTCGTTGGCTTCGGCGCCGGAGTTGCACAGGAACACCCGCTCGGCGAAGCGACTGGCCTTCACCAGTTCCTCGGCCAGGTGCAGCGGCGGTGCGCTGTAGAACACGTTACTGGTGTGCCAGAGCTTGCCGGCCTGCTCGACCAGCGCGGCCACCAGGTCCGGATCGTTGTGGCCCAGGCCGCACACGGCGATGCCGGCAGCCAGGTCGATGAACTCACGGCCCTGGCTGTCCCATACGCGGGCGCCCTGGCCTCGCTCCAGTACCACCTGGCGGGGCTTGTAGACCGGCAGGTAATAGTGCGAAAGGGAGATCAGCGGATCGGTCGCGGCGGTCATGGCAGTCGGCAGGGTTCAGGAACGCCCATTCTCGCGCCGGAACCCCTGCGGCACAATGCGCCCATGCGACCGTTTTCCGCCCCCCAGCTCAACCCCGCCACCGAGACCGGCTGGCGCCGTCGGTGGTTCGACATCATCTACCGCCATGACACCCGCCCTTCGCGCAATTTCGACCTGATCCTGGTGGTGGCGATCGTCGCCAGCATCCTGGTGGTGATGATCGACAGCGTGCAGCACCTGCATGCGGAATGGTCCACCGGCCTGTACATCCTGGAATGGGGATTCACGATCATCTTCACCGCCGAGTACCTGCTGCGGCTGGCGGTGGTCAAGCGCCCCCTGCGGTATGCAGTGAGCATCTGGGGCATCATCGACCTGCTGTCGATCCTGCCCGCCTACCTGTCGATGTTCATCCCCGGCGCGCAGAGCCTGCTGGTGGTGCGCGCGCTGCGCATCCTGCGGGTGTTCCGCATCCTGAAGCTGACCCGCTACATCGAGGAAAGCGGCGTCCTGATGACGTCGCTGTGGCGCAGCCGGCGCAAGGTGCTGGTGTTCCTGTTCACGGTGATCACCATCACCATCATCGCCGGTGCGCTGATGTACGTGATCGAGGGCCCCGAACACGGTTTCACCAACATCCCGGCCAGCATGTACTGGGCGGTGGTGACCATGGCCACGGTCGGCTTCGGCGATATCGTGCCGCAGACCGTGCTCGGCCGCTTCGTCACCTCGGTGCTGATCCTGATCGGCTACAGCATCATCGCCGTGCCCACCGGCATCTACACCGCCGAACTGGCCAGCACCATGCGTGAAGCCGAGCAGGCCGCACGCCGCGATGCGCGTGGCTGCCCGGACTGTGGGCTGGAAGGCCATGAACCGGATGCACTGCACTGCCGCAAGTGCGGCGGCAAGCTGCCGGATGCGTTCAGTCATTGATGCGAGCGCCGGCGATGTACACCGGCGCACGCTGATCACGCCATAAGCGGGAGCACTACTGGCGGTTGCTCTGGAAAACGAGCGTGTTGTATTCCTGCATCAGCTTGCTGGCCGATCCACGCGGCGCCATCGACGGCGAATCAAGCATGCGTCGTTCGAAATCGGTGTAAGGCTCTTTCTCGCTGACGCGCTGCAGCCGCGCCTTGCCTTCCCGACGGAAGTTCTCGGCCTCACGCTCGAAGCTGTTCCAGTCCAGCTTTCCCGGTTCCTGATCAGCCACCTTCGCATGCGCTTCGTCGGAAATGCGGTTGAACGCATCCAGACGCTCGCGGGCCTTGGCCTGATCGAAATCATCCTCGCTCATCAGATCCATGATGGCCTTGGCTTCCAGCATCATCGCCAGGCGGTAGTACTCGCGCGTGCGACCCTCGGCCTGCTCCAGTGCCTTGAGCTGCTCGCGCTGGGCGGCGTCGTTCTGGCGCTCCAGCTCGGCATTGAACGTTTCGCTGGCAGCCACGAAATCCTTGAAGGCGGCCATCAAGGGCGCGTGCAGCTGCTTGCCCTTGGCGAACTGGTCGTCTTCGTAGTCCTGGCGATCGTAGTAGTCGTGCGCGTCCTTGCTGATCGGCACCAGCGCCTTCAGCGCCTGCTGGTAGTGGCCGGCAGCAGCATCGAGTTCGGCCAGCACTGGCTTGGCAGCGATCGCCTCGGTCACGGGGGCATCGCACTGCTTCATGTCGTAATCGCTGATCTCGAACGGACCGTACACCTGTGTCTCGCGACCGGTCGGGCCGGCGGCGACATCCTTGATCCAGCGCGTATAGGACTCGATGCTGCCGTGGGTCTTCGAATCAAGCGCGTTGAAGCAGCCGATGTAGGCGTTGAGCTTGGCGGTCAACTGCTGCTGCGGGTCGGACGGCGCCGCGCTGGCGTCCGGCGTGCCGGATGCAGCGGCGCCGCCCGCAGCGGCGGGTGCCTTGCCACCGCAGGCGGCCAGGATCAACGACAGCGAAGCGGCCAGCGCCGCGACGGAAAGAGTGCGTGACATGTGTTCACATCCCTGTTGAAAACGATTACAGCCGCACATTCTAGCGCAGCAGGCCGAAGGTCGCAGCCCTCGGCCTCTTCCGGCGACGTACGATCAATCCAGGAACAGATCCGGCAGCAACGGACGCGATGGATCCACTGCGTAGCCCGAAAGATCGGTGATACCCGCCTGCGCCAGCACGTCATCGTCGATGAGGAACTGGCCATGGAAGCCCGCCGCTTCGCGCACCAGCACCGCATGCGCGGCATCAGCCATGATCTGCGGCGTGCGGCAGCCGGCCGCATCCACGCCCGGGATCATGTTGATCGCATCGGTGGCGATGACCGTGCGCGGCCACAGCGCATTCACCGCCACGCCCTGCGGGCCGAATTCCGCGGCCAGGCCCAGGGTAACGAAGCTCATGCCCATCTTTGCCAGCGTGTAGCCGGTGTGCGGTGCCCACCACTTCGGCTCCAGGCTGGGCGGTGGCGCCAGGGTGAGGATGTGCGGATTCGGCGCCTGCAGCAGGTACGGCAGGCAGGCCTGTGCGCACAGGAAACTGCCTCGCGCATTGACCTGCTGCATCAGGTCGAAACGTTTCATCGGCGTATCCAGCGTACCGCGCAGCCAGATCGCGCTGGCGTTGTTGACCAGGATGTCGATGCCACCGAAGGTATCGACGGTGGCCGCAACCGCCGCGTGCACCTGCTCTTCCTCGCGGATGTCGCACTTCAGGGCCAGTCCCTGCCCGCCTGCCGCCGTCACCGCTTCAGCCGCGGTATGGATGGTGCCCGGCAGCTTCGGATTCGGCACCGACGACTTGGCCGCAATGGCCACGTTGGCGCCGTCGCGCGCAGCGCGCAGTGCGATGGCCAGGCCGATCCCACGCGAGGCTCCGGTGATGAAAAGCGTTTTGCCCTGCAGACTGCCCACGTTCCACACTCCAGCGTATGCAATGAGCCGCTAGTATGCCGCGCCGACGCGGAGTTCACCCGACCTTGACGATACTCGGGCCTCCAGTCAACGCACGAGGTCCACGCCATGCGCCGTTCCCGCCTGTTGCTGCCTGCCTTGGGGCTTGCCCTGCTGACTGCCTGCCAGGGCCGTTCGCCGGAACCCGGCAAGGAGCCACCCGCCGGTGACGCGCCCAGCGCGGAGAAGGCCGCCGCCGACGGCAAGATGCACTGGAGCGAGGCCGTGGTCTGGGATGGCGATCTGAACGCATGCCGCCAGGGCGAGAATGCCGCCACCCGGGATTGCCTGCGCGATGCGATGCGAGCGGGGGGAGCAAGCGCCGAGGCGATCACCGCGGCCGAGCAACTGTCCAGCGCCGGGGAACTGGCGTATGTGACCGCGTGGCATGAGAACGAGGGGCTGGGCATTGCCACGGTCGAGTATCCCTTCCGGGCCAACACCAACGAAGGCACCCGCCTGGTCGACGCCAGCGGCAAGCGCATCGATGTGGATGCCGTACAGCTGGACGACACGCTGCGTGCCGACCCGGCCGTGCAGGAGCTGCTGAAAGCCAATCCGCAGGCCACGCCGTTCGCGCCGGCGCAATCGGCCGGAGCGACACCGCTGGAGGGCGGCGGGATCCGCCTGCTGTACCGCACACCGCTGCGCGACTGCCACGCCTGCCCGGACGTGGGCCAGCTGCAGATCGCCTATGACTTCGATGCCAAGCGCAACTTCATCGGCCAGCAGGTGGTGCCGGCGACGCCGTAATCCGGGAACGCCGCGTGTCGCCGGGCATGGCCCGGCGAGCGCAGTGTCGAATCATCGATACGCCTGCACCTGCCTCTGCAGCAGATGCGGCACGATCAACCTGTGCACGGGCGCGACCGGCAGCATGTAGAGGCGCCCGAATGCGTTATGCGTATGCACCACCGTCACCACTTCCAGCACATCGCCCTGCCATTGCAGGGCCAGCTGTACGCGCAGGTGGCGATCATCGTCTTCCAGCACGATGGCATCGTCATCCAGCGACTGCAGGGTGAAGATGCCCAGCCGCTGGCCGGCGGCCGGATCGTCGGTGTCGTGCACCGCACGCAATGAGCCAAGGTGCTTCATCCCAAGCAGGCGCATGCCGTGGATGCGCAGCGCCATCAGACCATCGAACCAACCGGGAATGCTCGCGGCCATGTCACGATAGGCCTGCAACGCCGAGCGCCCATCACGACGGGTGGTCGCATGGCACGCATGCACGAAATCCGCACCGGGCAGCTGAGTTCGCAGCACGCTGCCCGCGCTCGGCGGCGCGCTCATCACCTGCGATGCACTCACGGCTTCGGTCCCTGCCCCTCGTTGTCTTCCCAGTGCAGGATGCGGCGGGTGACGAAGCGGTAGACCGGCTTGCCGGTGGCGAACCACAGCTCGCGCACCCACGAAGTACGCTTGAGCACGCGCCTCTCCACCGGGGTGAGTGATTCGCGGCAGTACATGCGCTTGTGCTTGAGCAGGTGGCGCAGGTCCTCGCGGGCCAGCAGCCGCATCCAGCGCGAGCGCGGGTTGCCGATCACCGCCAGCTGGAAGTCGATCAGCGCCGGTCGTCCATCTTCAGTGACCAGCCAGTTGGCTTCCTTGGCCAGGTCGTTGTGGGCCACGCCATTGCGATGCAGCTGCTGCAGCAGGCGACGCGCGGCGCGGAACCAGGCCAGATCGCCGCGCGGCGGACGCTGGTACATGGCATCGCCGGCCATGAAGCTGCGGTCGAGGTGGCGGCCATCCCAGGCCAGCAGCTGCGGCACATCGGCCATGCCATGGATATGGCGCAGCGCGCGTGCTTCGCGACGTGCAAGCCACCACGCGGGCAACCGCAGCCACAGCGGCGTGGCCCCCAGGTCGCGGCGTACGAACGAGCCATCGGGCCCTTTCACAAGAAGGATCCGGCCGAAGCTGTCGGCCTTCAAAGCATGGTGGGGAGCGTCTGGCGTATGCGGCATGACTCCATTCTAGGCGATGGCGCCGGTTGCAAACGGTCACGAAGCGGCTGGGAACCAGTCACCTTCACGCCCCTATAATCGGGCAATGGACTCTTCATGGATCGACGCCACGCTCGCGTGGATTGCCGCTCACCCCGTGCTGGCGGGCGCCGTTATCTTCCTCATCGCCTTCTGCGATGCGGTCATCATTCTTGGCGCCATCGTGCCGGCGCTGCCACTGCTGTTCGCGGTGGGCGTGTTCATTGGCCTGGGCCAGATCTCCGGGCCATACGCGGTGGCGGCTGCGGCATTGGGTGCGTTTGCCGGCGATGGCATCAGTTACTGGATCGGCCGCCGCTGGGGCGACCGCCTGCGCGGCGTGTGGCCGTTCAGCCGTTACCCGCAGCTGCTCGACCGCGGCGAAAACCTGTTCCGCCGCAATGCCTTCAAGAGCATCCTGGTGGCACGCTACGTCGGCGCGATCCGCCCGTTCGTGCCGGCCATCGCCGGCATGATGAAGATGCCCGCCAGCCGCTACGTGCAGGCCAGCGGCATCGCCAGCATTTCCTGGGCGGTACTGTTCCTGGCGCCAGGCTGGATCCTCGGCGAAGCGTATGACGCGGTGGCTGCTGTGGCCGGTCGGCTGGTGGTGGTGGTCGGCCTGCTAGCGGTGATCCTTGGCCTGGTCTGGGCCATCGTGCTGTACGGCTACCGCTGGTCGGCCGCACGCATGGACAACTGGCTGGCACGCCTGCTGGACTGGTCCAACCGCCACCCGACGCTGGGCCGCTACACCGTTGGCGTGCTGGACCCGAAGCGGCGCGAATCGGTGCCGCTGGCGATGCTGGCGCTGATGCTGCTCCTGCTGGGCTGGGGCTGGTTCGCGCTGTTGACCGTGGTGGTCGCGCACGGCGAGCCGCTGGCGATCGACCTGCTGGTGCACCAGGCCATGCTGGCGCTGCGCAATCCGCTGGCCGACTACCCGATGGCTGCGCTGGCGTCGCTCGGGGCCTGGCAGGTCCTGCTGCCGGCCACCGCCGCGGCGATGGGCTATCTGATCTGGCGCCGACGCTGGATGGCCGCTGCACACTGGCTGGCGGCACTGGCCTTCGGCCTGGCGCTGACCATGCTGCTGGGCGCCACCGTGGATGTGGTGCGCCCGATCGAAGCCAGCAGCGGCTTCGGCTTCCCGTCGGTGTCGGTGACCATGGCCACCATCACCTTCGGCTTCTTCGCGGTGCTGATCGCACGCGAGATGCCCGGCCGCACCCGCGTCTGGCCGTACCTGGTCTCGGGCATCGTGGTCAGCCTGATCGGCTTCTCGCGCCTGTACCTGGGCGCGCATTGGCTGAGCGACGTGATCGGCGGCATGCTGTTCGGCACGTTCTGGCTGCTGGTGCTGGGCATCGCCTATCGCCGCCGCTTCAACCGCTCGTTCTGGGTGAAGCCGGTGGCCTGGCTGTTCTACGGCGTCTTCGCCGTGGCGGCGATGTGGTACGCACCGCGCAACATCCCGGTGAAGCTGGAACGCTTCGAACCGACCCTGCCGGCCCCGCAGGCGATGGACATGCAGGCCTGGTGGGAGCACGACTGGGCCACGCTGCCGGCGCGCCGCAACGAGTTCGACGACGACCAGCGCTGGCCGCTGGACGTGCAGGTGGCCGGGCCATTGGCACCGCTGCAGGCGCAGCTGGAAGCGCGTGGCTGGAAGCGGCAGGAACAGGCCGGCTGGCAGCAGGCGCTGCTGATGCTGGACAAGAACACCGGCGCCGATGAACTGCCGGTGCTGCCGGCCACGCTGGACACCCGCGTGGAAGCACTGCTGATGGTGCGCCAGGGTGCGAAGCCGGACGAACGCTATGTGCTGCGCCTGTGGCCGGCACCCGCGCAGCTGCAGGCGGGCAACACGCCGCTGTGGCTGGGCAGTGCACAGACCCTGCGTTACGAACGCCACTTCGAATGGATCGGCATGTGGCACCCGCTGCGTGGCGTCGACCCGGCGTTGAACGCGGTGAAGGACGCCGTGCAGGACCTGCCGCAGCGCGAGGACGTGCACAGCGAAACCGGGTTGCCGGTGCTGCGGTTGAAGACCACCATGCCCTGAGGAGGCCGCCGCAGCGCTCTGGTAGATGCCAACCTTGGCTGGCGTTTCGGGGAAAGCCTGCCAACCAAGGTTGGCAGCTACCGGTTCTGCCGCGCCCTGGTCGTCCCCTGCCGTGGGTAGTGGCCAACCTTGGTTGGCGGCTATCGGCTACGGCATCCAGCCCAGCAACTGCTGCAACCGCTGGTGCGGGTCGTCCATCTGCAGCAGCTGCAGGCGCTGCTGCTCGCTCAGCGGCAGCAGTTCGGCCAGCCGCCAGCCAACCCAGCTGGCCTGGTCCAGCAACGCCGGATTGGCCGGCGCATAGGCCTCACCGGCCTGCTCGATGATGTGCCCCAGCACCGTGGCCAGCAGCGCATGCTGCGGCCGCAGCTCATCGTCGGGGTCTTCGTCGCACCAGCGCACGTCGGCCACCACCAGGCCGTTGTCGCGTACGCGGGTGCGCTCGACATGGAAGCGGCGGGTGCCTCGCAGGCGCAACTGCAGCACGCCGTCGGCGCCGACATCGAAGTCTTCGATGCGTACCTGCACGCCATAGGCTGCCGGTGTCGCCGGGGCTCCCACTTCCTGGCCGTCGAGGATCAGGCAGACACCGAAGCCCTCGCCACTGCGGCCGCTGTCGCGGACCAGATCCAGGTACCGCCGCTCGAACACGCGCAGGCCGACCGCTGCACCCGGCACCAGCGTGGTGTGCAGCGGAAACAGCGGCAGTGATGTGTCGCTGCTCATCGGGCCTGCAGCGCGGCGAGGAAGCGGCGCGGTGCGCCGTCGAAGCCCCCATTGGACATGAACACCACGTGGTCGCCGCTGCGCGCGCTGGCCTGCAGCTGCGCCAGCAGCGCGTCGGTATCGGGCACCGCGTGCGCTTCGCCGCGCACTGCGGCGATCACCGCGGCCGCATCCCAGGCCAGTTCCGGGCGATGCAGGAACACCACCTCGTCAGCCAACGCCAGCGACGGGGCCAGCGACTGCGCGTGCGCCCCCAGCCGCATCGAATTGCTGCGCGGCTCCATCGCGACCACGATGCGCGCGTCACCCACCTTGGCACGCAAGCCATCCAGCGTGGTGGCGATCGCGGTCGGGTGATGGGCGAAATCGTCGTAGATGGTGATGCCGTCATGGCGGCCGATCACTTCCATGCGGCGCTTGACGCTGCGGAAGCGCGCCAGCGCAGGAATCACGTCGGCCGGCGCCACGCCCACCGCATGTGCGGCAGCCAGCGCAGCCAGGCCGTTGAGCACGTTGTGGCGGCCCAGCAACGACCAGTGCACGTCGCCCATTGCCTGCCCGCGGTGATGTACGCGGAAGGCGCTGCCATCGGCGGCCAGCAGCTCGGCATGCCATTCCAGCGACGGGTCGAAGCCGAAGCGCTCGACCGGGGTCCAGCAGCCCATCGCCAGCACTTCGGCCAGATGCGGGTCCTCGCCGTTGACGATCAGTCGGCCACGCGCCGGCACCGTGCGCACCAGGTGGTGGAACTGGCGCTGGATCGCGGCCACGTCCGGGAAGATGTCGGCGTGGTCGTATTCAAGGTTGTTGAGGATGGCCACCAGCGGCCGGTAGTGCACGAACTTGCTGCGCTTGTCGAAGAACGCGGTGTCGTACTCGTCGGCCTCGACCACGAACTCACGGCCCTGGCCCAGCCGGGCGGAGACGCCGAAATCCTCGGCGACGCCGCCGATCAGGAAACCGGGCGAACGACCGGCGCTTTCCAGCAGCCAGGTGAGGATGGTGGTGGTGGTGGTCTTGCCATGGGTACCTGCCACGGCCAGGGTGTCGCGACCCGGCAGTACCTGTTCGGACAGCCATTGCGCTCCGGAAATGTAGCGCTGGCCGGCGTCGAGCACGGCCTCAACGGCGGCATTGCCGCGCGAGAGGGCGTTGCCGATCACCACGTCATCGGTGCCGGCCGGCACGCTGTCGGCGCGGTAGCCCTGGTCCAGGGCGATGCCCAGCTGCTCGAGCTGGGTCGACATCGGCGGATAGATGGCCTGGTCGCTGCCGCTGACCGTATGGCCCAGTTCCCGCGCCAGGGCGGCCACGCCGCCCATGAAGGTGCCGGCGATTGCAAGGATATGTACGCTGCTCATGACCGAGGATTGTGACCGATGACGGCTGTATAGGGCCAATGTCCGCCCCCGGGTAAGACAAGTCCTACACGGGATGTGAGAAAACTCCAATCACCTGTCAGGGAATTCCCGATAGCGATGTTCTGTGAACCCGGACACAATTCGAACTGCCAGCCGCAGTACCCGAACCGGTCCTACTCCCCAAGAGGCCATCCCCAAGGGAGCTCATGCTGCGGGGCCCTGAGCAAGCCCTTCGCTGGCGCCTGTCAAACGACACAGGCCTGATCCTCACGGACCAGGCCTGTGTTTTTTTGCGCCCGAAGGGCCAGCAACAGGCCGGCCCCGCCGGATCAGGCCTTGATCGCCGCCAGGATGCGGGCTTCGATCTCGTCCAGCTCACCCACGCCATCGACGCGGGCCAGGGTGCCACGGCCGGCGTAGAAGTCGACCACTGGGGCGGTCTGGTCGTTGTAGACCTGCAGGCGCTGGCGCACCGCTTCCGGCGTGTCGTCGGCGCGGCCCTGTTCCTTGGCACGACCGGCGATGCGCTCGACCAGCAGTTCGGTGGCCACGTCCAGCTGCACCACGGCATCCAGCGGCTGGCCGATCTTGGCCAGCAGGCCGTCCATCGCATTGGCCTGGGCCACATTGCGCGGATAACCATCAAGAATGAAGCCCTTGGCGACATCGGGCTGGGTCAGGCGCGACTCCAGCATGCCCAGCAGGATGTCATCCGACACCAGGTTGCCGGCATCCATCACCGTCTTGGCCTGCTTGCCCAGCTCCGTGCCCGCGGCGATTTCCGCGCGCAGCATGTCACCAGTCGAAATGTGGGCGATCTCCAGCTTTTCCTTCAGGCGCGTCGCCTGTGTCCCCTTGCCCGAACCGGGCGGTCCCAACAGAACCAATCGCATTGACCTGACTCCAACGTGTTGAAAACAAAGAAGGTTCGCGTCCCGGACGGACCGGTATCGCTGCACCGCAATAGCGCCACTTTACCGCATCCGGGTAATGTCCCTGCAATGTCCTTTCCCCCGAGCAGGTAGACGCATGCGCAACGGTACTCTCCTCTACGCCCAATCCGGTGGTGTCACCGCGGTCATCAACGCCACGGCGGCGGCGGTGATCGAGCAGGCCCGGGCCAAGGGCATCAAGGTCCTGGCCGCGCGCAACGGCATCCTCGGCGCGCTGCGCGAGGAACTGATCGACACCAGCAAGGAGAGCGCTGCGGCCATCCGCGCCCTCGCCCATACCCCGGGCGGCGCGTTCGGCTCCTGCCGGGTCAAGCTGAAATCGCTGGATGCCGACCGCGCCCGCTACGACCGCCTGCTGGAGGTGCTGCGCGCGCACGACGTGCGCTGGTTCCTCTACAACGGCGGCAACGACTCGGCCGATACCGCGCTGAAGGTCTCGCAGCTGGCCAAGGCCTCCGGCTACGACCTGACCTGCATCGGCGTGCCCAAGACCATCGACAACGACCTGGCAGTGACCGACACCTGCCCCGGCTTCGGCTCGGCGGCCAAGTACACCGCGGTGTCGGTACGCGAGGCAGCGCTGGACGTGGCGGCGATGGCCGAAACCTCCACCCGCGTCTTCATCTACGAAGCGATGGGCCGCCACGCCGGCTGGCTGGCCGCGGCCGCGGGCCTTGCCGGCAACGGCGATGACGAAGCGCCGCACATCATCCTGCTGCCCGAACGCGCCTATGACGAGGCGGCGTTCCTGGCCAAGGTGAAAGCGGTGGTCGAGCGCGTCGGCTACTGCGTGGTGGTGGCGTCGGAGGGCATCGCCACCGCCGATGGCCGCTTCGTCGCTGACGCTGGCGGCGGCAAGGACTCGTTCGGCCACTCGCAGCTGGGCGGCGTGGCCGCGCACCTGGCCGGCCGGGTCAAGGACCAGCTGGGCCTGAAGGTGCACTGGGCGCTGCCCGACTACCTGCAGCGCTCGGCCCGGCACCTGGCCAGCAGGACCGACTGGGAGCAGGCGCAGGCGGTCGGCAAGGCCGCCGTGCAGCTGGCGCTGAAGGGCCAGAACGGCGTGATGCCGGTGATCGTGCGCAGCAGCGATGCGCCCTACCGCTGGAAGATCGAAGCGGCGCCACTGTCGAAGATCGCCAACCATGAAAAGAAGATGCCCGCCGGCTTCATCCGCCGCGACGGCTTCGGCATCACCGCCAGGGCGCGGGCCTACCTGTCGCCGCTGATCAAGGGCGAAGCGCCGCTGCCGTATGGCGCCGACGGCCTGCCGAAATACGTCACCCTGAAGAACGTGGCGGTGAAGCAGAAGCTGCCGCCGTTCGAGGGCTGACCCGAAAAAGGGGACGGAGGGGATTAAGCCGCATACGCCCCTCTGTCATCTCCAACAGCGTCAGCAGTGGGTCGGATACGACTTAATCCCCTCCGTCCCCTTTTAATGGAGGAACACCATGGCATTGCGTGTTGTTCGACTCGGTACGCCGCGCGTGCCTGGCGAGGGCCTGCGCATCGGCACCGTGCGGCGGCCGCCGCGCGGCGTTCCGCGCAGCGAGTTCGCCCGACAGGACTGGTACGACGTCTGGTTCCCGACCCTGTCACCCAGCGCGGAACTGGTGAAGCGGGCGCATGAGGCGACGACGGCCGCCGACTGGACCGCGTTCTTCCGCCACTACAAGGCCGAGATGAAAGCGCCCGATGCCGCCCATGCACTGGACCTGCTTGCCGCACTGTCGCAGCACAGCGACATCAGCGTGGGGTGCTACTGCGAGGATGAGGCGCACTGCCATCGCAAGGCTTTGCGCGAGCTGCTGGCGGCGCGCGGGGCGACGCTGGCCGAGTGATGATTGCAGGGTTGCCGGCCAGCGGCCGGCACTACCCGTGGATGACCGCTTGGGTACACCGCCCAGGCAATTTCAGTTGCAGGCCTTGCCTTCCATCTGCAGCTGCGCGGCGAACATCGTCACCTGCGGAATCTGGCCGGCAGCGGCCTGCTTCTTCGCTTCCTCCAGATAGATGCGCGACTGGCCCTGACCGTCCAGCTCGACCTTGTTGGTCGACGGCAGGCGCCACACGCGCACCACCGCCTGCTGTGCCGGGCATGCTGCGCTGGGCACGCGGATCACATCATTGAGCTTCCAGCCCTTGTCGGCACTTGGCTGCGCCTTGGCGTAGTCGACGAAGCGCGCGCGCGGCTGGCACTGCTCACTGGTACGCACCGCAGAGAAGCGGTACGGCTCGGCCGCCTGCCCGGTGAAGGCGCCTTCCAGGCGCGCACAGGCCTCGGGGATCTGCCGCAGCGTATGCACCGCGCCTACCGCCTGCGGAGCGCCCACGGCGCGCTGTAGCTCCGGGGTTTCCGCGGCGAGTGCTGGTACAGCCGGGACCAGGGCGGCAAGCATCAACAGGGACAGGCGCATGGGAGATCTCCTACAGGACTGAGCGCAGGCTTGCAGAGCTTGGCTTAACGGGGTGCAAAGGCCTGTGACTCTCGTGCCCCTGGCCCGGCGACAGGGCCCGCGCGCATGGCGATGCCTTCCATCCTGAGGGCACCCACAGGTTCAGGAGGCGCGGCTAGTAGAAGCCAGTCGAGTACGGCTCGACTCTACAAGTGGCGGCACGCATACTGCGGGCACCAGGGAATGCTGAACACCGCCATACGTCGGACGACCGCCAAGGTCGGTACGGGTTGGTTCCAGGCTGCAGCCCGTCGTCCCCCTCGTGGTGCCGTTCATCGCCACTGGATGCCTACATCCATTCTGCGGAGGGGTCTAATGCTGGAACGTCACGGGCTGTCATTGGCGCTGGGCTGCGCCATTCTCGCGATCCTGTTCGGAATCGTCTCGGCGCGCTGGATCCTGCGCCAACCCACCGGCAATGAACGCATGATCGCGATCGCCACGGCGATCCAGGAAGGTGCGCGTGCCTATCTCAACCGCCAGTACCTGACCATTGGCGTGGCCGGTGTGGTGCTGTTCGTGCTGGTCGGTGTGTTCCTCAGCTGGTACACCGCGATCGGCTTCGCGGTCGGCGCGATACTGTCCGGCGCGGCCGGCTATATCGGCATGAACGTGTCGGTACGCGCCAACGTGCGCACTGCCGAAGCTGCACGCCACGGCATCAGCGCCGCAATGGACGTCGCCTTCCGCGGCGGTGCCATCACCGGCATGCTGGTGGTCGGCCTCGGCCTGCTGGGCGTGGCCGGCTACTACGCGCTGCTGCTGCGCATGGGCCTGCCGATGGAACAGGCGCTGCATGCGCTGGTCGGCCTGGCCTTCGGCTCGTCGCTGATCTCGATCTTCGCGCGGCTGGGCGGTGGCATCTTCACCAAGGGCGCCGACGTCGGCGCCGATCTGGTCGGCAAGGTGGAAGCCGGCATTCCCGAGGACGACCCGCGCAACCCGGCGGTGATCGCGGACAACGTGGGTGACAACGTGGGCGACTGCGCCGGCATGGCCGCCGATCTGTTCGAAACCTACGCGGTGACCGTCATCGCAACGATGCTGCTGGGCAGCCTGATGCTGGCCGAAGCCGGAACCAATGCGGTGCTGTATCCGCTGGTGCTGGGCGGCGTATCGATCATCGCCTCGATCATCGGCGCGCTGTTCGTCAAAGTGAAGCCTGGCGGCTCGATCATGGGCGCGCTGTACAAGGGCGTGATCGTCTCCGGCGTGCTGGCCGCCATCGCCTTCTACCCGATCACTACCGGCCTGATGGGTGACAACGTGCACGGGCCGATGGCCCTGTACGGCTGCGCGTTGATCGGCCTGGTCCTGACCGGGCTGATCGTGTGGATCACCGAGTACTACACCGGCACCCAGTACAAGCCGGTGCAGCACGTGGCGCAGGCCTCGACCACCGGCCACGGCACCAACATCATCGCCGGCCTCGGCATCTCGATGAAGTCCACCGCGCTGCCGGTGGTGGCCGTGTGTGCGGCGATCTGGGGCGCGTTCGCGCTGGGTGGGCTGTACGGCATCGCCATCGCCGCCACCGCGATGCTGTCGATGGCCGGCATGATCGTCGCTCTTGATGCCTACGGGCCGATCACCGACAACGCCGGTGGGATTGCCGAGATGGCCGAGCTGCCCTCGGAGATCCGCGACATCACCGATCCACTGGATGCGGTGGGCAACACCACCAAGGCGGTGACCAAGGGCTATGCGATCGGTTCGGCCGCACTGGCCGCATTGGTGCTGTTCGCGGACTACACGCACAACCTGCAGGCTGCACATCCCGGGCAGGAATTCCGCTTCGACCTCAGCGACCACACGGTGATCATCGGCCTGCTGATCGGCGGCCTGATTCCCTACCTGTTCGGTGCGATGGCGATGGAAGCGGTCGGCCGCGCGGCGGGTGCGGTGGTGGAGGAAGTACGTCGCCAGTTCCGCGAGATCCCCGGCATCATGCAGGGCACCGGCAAGCCGCAGTACGACAAGGCGGTGGACATGCTGACCCGCTCGGCGATCCGCGAAATGATCGTGCCCTCGCTGCTGCCGGTGGCGGTGCCGGTGGTGGTCGGTCTGCTGCTGGGGCCACGCGCACTGGGTGGCCTGCTGATCGGCACGATCGTGACCGGCCTGTTCGTGGCCATTTCGATGACCACCGGCGGTGGCGCCTGGGACAACGCCAAGAAGTACATCGAAGATGGCCACTTCGGCGGCAAGGGCAGCGAGGCGCACAAGGCTGCGGTGACCGGCGATACCGTCGGTGACCCGTACAAGGACACGGCCGGCCCGGCGATCAATCCGCTGATCAAGATCATCAACATCGTCGCGCTGCTGCTGGTGCCGTTGCTGTAGATCCACGCCATGCGTGGATGACGGCCTCGATGGGGTCAGAGCCCTTTCCCAGGAAAGGGATCCGACCCCACCGTCAATCACCGCCCGCGCAGGAAGAACGACACCGGCACCATCACGTCCACCGGGTCGCCGGCCACTTCGGCCGGCGGCGCCGGTACCGGGCTGGCGCGCTGCACGGTGTCCAGCGTCTCCTGGTCAAGCAGCGCGAAGCCACTGCTGCGGCCCAGCTTCAACCCTGAGACCGCGCCATCGCGGGCCACGGCAAAGCGCACGTAGACCACGCCCTGCTGGCGCAGCCGCTCGGCCTGGCGCGGATAGCGGCGATGCTTCTGCAGGTGCCCCAGCAGGCGCCCTTCCCAGGTGGCCTCGGCGCGACTGCGCTCACCCGCCGTGGTCTGCGGTGCGGCGTAGCGCGCGGCGGCGTCAGCGGCCACCTGTGGCGGTGCGCTGGTCTGCGCGACATTGGCGTCGGCGACATCCGGCAAGGGCGTTGGCTCTGGTGTACGCGGCGGTGGCAGGTCACCCTGCGGCTGCACCGGCGCCTCCGGTTGCTCGCGCAGGGCCGGCTTCGGCGCCTGCCGCTGCTGTTGCTGCTGCAGTGGACCGGTGGCGACCTCGCGCGGCGGCACCGGCGGTGCCTGCGCCATCGGTGCCAGTTCCAGCATCAGCGCGGCGGGCGGCGCCGTCGCAGCCAGTACCGGTGCGCGCGTCGCCCACCAGCAGGCCGCGCCGATCAGCAGCGCGTGCACCAGCAGCACGATCGCCAGGCTGGTCGCCCAGCGCCGCAGTCCACTCATCGCGCGCCCTGCTCCAGTCCAACCAGTGCCACCTTCAAGTAGCCTGCGCCACGCAGCGCGTCCAGCGTCGCCATCAGTTCACCGTAAGGCACGTGGGTATCGGCACGCAGGAAGATGCGCTGCGCGGTGTCGCCGTGGGTGGCCGCCTGCAATGCAGCGGCCAGCCCGTCACGCGCCACCGCCTGCTCGCCCACGCGCAGCGACAGATCGGCCTGCACGGTCACATACACCGGCGCCTGTTCGGGCGGCGTGGCACTGGCGCTGCTGGCCGGCAGCTGCACCGGCACTGATACGGTGGCCAGCGGTGCGGCTACCATGAAGATGATCAGCAGCACCAGCATCACGTCGATGAAGGGCGTGACGTTGATCTCGTGTGCTTCTTCCGGTGCGTCGTCGCGGTCGGACGCGGTCCTGATCGCCATCGTCGCGCCTCAGTGCACCGCGCGCAGCGGTGCCGCTGCGGTACGCGGCACGGCACGATCAAGATCGCGCGAGACCAGCTGCTGCACGGCCGCCGACAGATCGCCGAGCAGGCCCCGCAGGCCGGCCAGCACGCGGCTGAAATGGTTGTAGACCAGTACCGCGGGAATCGCCGCGACCAGGCCGAGTGCGGTCGCCAGCAGGGCCTCGGCGATGCCGGGCGCAACCACCGCCAGGTTGGTGGTGTTGCTGTGTGCGATGCCGATGAAACTGTTCATGATGCCCCACACCGTGCCGAACAGGCCGACGAAGGGCGCCACCGCGCCGATGCTGGCGAGCACACCGATGCCGCGCCGCTGCACGCGCGCGGTCTCCAGCTCGATGCGGTCCAGGCGCGAGGCGATGCGCTCCTTGATGCCGTCGCGACTATCCAGATCCTGCGACAGACGCAGTTCGGTGCGGGCGGCGTCCAGCATCGCCAGCGCGATGCCCTGCTGCAGACTTGCCTCTTCGCTCTGCGGCGGCAGCTGTGCGGACTGCAGCAACAGCGCGCGCGCCGCGCGCAGCTGCCGGGCCTGGGGGGCCAGCTCCCAGCCCTTGGCCAGCAGCACGGTCCAGGTGGCCAGCGACGCCAGTGCCAGCGCGATCATCACGGCCTTCACCACCACGTCGGCGGCCAGGTACATGCCCCATGGGGTCAATGCGGGGGTGGCCACGGGGGCCAGGTCAGCAGGCAGCATCGTCTCGGTTTCCATCAGCATCAGGGGGCGCTGCGCGGCGGCGGGCCGCGCGCGGATCATTGGCGTCGTCCACTTCCACGACCGGATGGGGCTCCAGCCGCGGTGCCGGTCGGCTCAGTACGTAGCCGGCGCTGACCGCAAACAACAGGCCCACGCCCAGCAGCAGGCGCCAGGACGGGTGCGCGCCCCAGCAGAACAGGGCAAAGCCCAGCGCCATGCCGGCACTGGCAAACGCCTTGCCCTTGCGCGATACCGCGCCCTGCTCGCGCCACAACCGCAGCGACGGGCCGTAGCGCGGATGCGCCAGCAGGCGCTGCTCGAACTTCGGCGAGCTGCGCGCGAAGCAGCCCACGGCCAGGATCAGGAAGATGGTGGTCGGCATCACCGGCAGCAACGCGCCGATCACCCCGAGCCCGACCATCAGCCAGCCCAGCGCGAACCAGAGCCAGCGCATCAGCGCTGCACCTGTGGGCGCGCGCCGTGCATCAGGCGAATTCCACTTCGACGTGGCCGTGCACGCTGCGGAACGCGGCGTCGGCCGCATCGATCACCTGCTGCTCCTGCTCGACACTCAGCGGTACCGCGTCCAGCGCCGCGGTGAACTCACGCCAGTGGCGCGCCGCGCCATCCGGATGCGCGGCCAGGTGGCGGGCGCCAAAATCACGGTCCAGGCCGAGCTTGGCAGCCATCTTGTACAGAATGGTGCCGCCCAGGTTGGAGCCTTCAGCCACGTACAGCCACCCCAACGCGGCGGGCAGTTCCAGATCGGACGGCAACGCCGCGATGTCAGCCCCCGGCAGGGTCTGCTCCAGGTCCTGCAGGTCGCGCGCGACCTGGGTCAGGCGGCGGCGCTCGCCCAGGTCCGGCAGCAGTGCGTCCAGCGCAGGGTTGGCATACAGCGCATCGATGCTGCGGTGGAAGCGATACTGCACGCGCAGGAAACGGGCGAAATTGCTGCGGTCGGCGAAGATGTCGCCGGCCATGATGCGCTTGTCCAGGGCACCGTGGCTGTCGCGGGTGGCGGCCTTGAGCCGCAGGCTGCGGCCTTCTTCAGGGGCGATGTGTGCGTTCATGGGGGAATGCCAAGGGGGTCGTCGTGCTGTAGACGTCTGCCACGGGGCTTTCCCCAACGCCGTCTACACCGATAATGGGCCATCCCCTTGTCCATCCGGAACCGACGATGATCACCACCGAACCGCGCATGACCAATCTGTTCCTGCAACTGGGCCTGGATGCCAGCGCAGAGGGCATCGCCCGCTTCATCCGCGAACACCAGCTGGCCACCGACGTGGAGGTGGTCGAAGCACCGTACTGGAACGATGCCCAGCGCCAGTTCCTGTCCGAATCACTGCAGGCCGATGCGGCATGGACCACGGTGGTGGATGAGCTGAACGAGTCGCTGCACGAAGATGCGGTAAAGACTTCGAGCGGGCTGTAAATAGACGCCGGGCATGGCCCGGCGCTGTCGATTGCACGGCAGAAGCGGTGCGGACCAGGGTCCGCACCCACCGAGGGCGGTTGGGGCTCGCTGGAGTCGGAGCCCTTTCCGCAGGAAAGGGATCCGGCCCCACCGCTCATCCGCGACCGATCAGTACTTCCAGGTCAACGCAAGTCGCGCGGTGCGGCCCGGGGCCGGCATCACGCCCAGGGCCAGCGGGTCCAGGTAGTAGCGGTCGGTCAGGTTGTCCACGCCGGCTTCCACCGACAGCTGGTCGTTGAAGCTCCAGCTGGCGAACAGGTCCACCAGCGTGGTTGGCCGGTACAGCTGCTGGATCGCCGACAGGCCCACGTTCCAGTCCTTGTCCAGCTTGCTGATCGGGCCGGCGTTGTGGACCACGCGGGTGCCGAAGGTCAGGCGCTCGTCGAACAGGCGCGAGCCCAGGGTCAGGTTGACCATGTAGCGCGGTGGGTTCTGGGTATTGGTGTACGAGCCCTCGAAGCCGCCGTCCACGCAGTCGGGCGTGTTGGCCAGCTCGCCGTTCCTGCGCTGCGCCCCATAGGCACGGCGCTCGGCGGCGATGTCCGGCGCGCAGGTCTTGGCCTTGAAGTAGTAGTGCGCGGACAGATCGGCAAACACCTTGCCGCTGTCATAGCTGGACTGGAACTCCATGCCCGAGACCTTGAACTGGTCGACGTTGCGGATCAGGCCCGCCGACAGCGTGCGGTAGTCACGGGTGATCAGGTCGTCGATGCGGGTATCGAAGTACGCCAGCTTCAGCGCCAGGCGATCGCCGGCAGTGAACAGATCATAGCGGAGGGTGCTGGCACCGATTTCCCAACTGCGCGCACGCTCCGGCTTCAACTCGCCCACCGGCTTGGCAGCGGTGAACAGGCCCAGCGTGGTCTCGAACAGGCTCGGCAGCTTGGTGCCTTCGGCGTACTTCACGTAGACCATGGTGTCTTCGCTGAAGCGGTAGGCCACGCTGGCGGTCGGCGAGAACGCGGTGTCACGACGGCGGATCGGCTGCGACCAGGTCCAGCTGACCGGCACTTCCAGGTCCTGCGCCTTGCCGGCGTCGTAGAAGTTCCAGCCACCGATGTCGCGCACCGTGCCCTTCTTGTACGGTGAGGCCAGCAGCGATTCCTGGGTGAAGTTGCCGTTGGCGTCCGGATACCAGTTCAGCAGCGCGATGCGCTTGGCCCGCCACGACGGCAGCGCCGGGTTGCCATTGAGCAGTTCGGTGTAGCGGTACTGGCCCTGCACCTCGTAGGCATCGGGCGAGGCCAGGCGGTTGCGGTCGTGCACGTCCACGCGGTTCCAGCGGCCGCCGGCCAGCAGTTCCCAGTGCTCATCGGGCTGCCACTTCAGCGAGGCCACGGCGCTGTATTCCTTGCGCTCGGCGTTGCGCAGGAAACGGTTGTTGACCAGATCGTCGTGCATGACCGGGCCCGAGCTGCCCGGTGCGATGTCTTCGTCACTGTAGGACAGGCCGTAGTCGAGGGTGAACGCACCGGCGCGGGTATCGAACTTCGAGGTGTTGCTGGCATCCAGGCCGAAGCGCTTCTGCCGCAGCGGATTGCGGTAGGCATCCTTGTAGCCGGGGTCGCCACTGAAGCTGGGCGCGTCGTACCACTCGGTACGACGATCGAAATACCACGGGGTGATGCCGGTCAGGCTGTTGTACATCACGCTGTCGGTGTCGGTGTACGCGGCATTGACGCGCAGGTCGACCAGCTCGCTGTCCGGGTTGAAGCGATAGCGCAGGGTGTAGCTGTCCATGTCGACGTGGCCCGGATCCCATTGCGGAATGCGGTCGCGATCGACGCGGATGATCTGCGAGGCCATGATCTCGCCGGCGGTGCCTTCGTAGCGGCGGTAGCCCGCCTCCAGGGTCTGTGCATCGTCGATACGCCAGGTGCCCTTGAGCAGCGCCGACTTCGAGCGGGCCGAGGTATTGAAGACCTCGGTACGCGGCGGATTCAGCGGTGCCAGCGTGCGCCGGGTCTGTGGGAAGTCGTCGTAGCCGTGCTTGCCGGAGAAGTAGTTGCCATTGTCGCGGTAGGCGTAGGCGGCGACCAGATCGAAGCGGTCCCAGTGACCTGCCGCAGCCACGTTGAAGAACTGGCTGCCGGTGGCGCTGCGATCGTTGCGCGGCGCGGCACTGTAGGAAGGCAGGTTGTTGGCGCTGTTGTTGGCCAGGCCGCCACGCACGCGCACGCCGAAGTCGCGCCCTTCGCGCAGCACGTCGCCGATCTTCAGCGTCTCCATCTCGACCACGCCGCCGATGCCGCCAGAGGCGTTGGCCTGCAGGCTCGGGCCCTTGGTGATGGTCAGGCTTGAGATCAGGTCCGGGTCGAGGTAGGTACGCTGCGATTGACCGGCATAGCCACGGTAGGTATCCATGCTGGACTGGCCACCGTCGATGATCACCGGCACGCGGCCCTGGCCCTGGATGCCGCGGATGTTGACGTCGAAGCCATTGCCGACGCGTGGGTCACCGGCAGTGACGCCGGCCACGCCCTTGACGATGTCGCCGTTGGACGTACCGCGGAAACGCTCCAGCTGCGTGCGGTTGAGCGTGGTGGTGGAACCGACGCTGCGATAGCTGTCGAGCAGGCGCGCCTCGTCGCTGGTCGCGCCACTGTCGACGCGGTCGCCGGCCACGCTGAGCGTGTCGGTGACGATCACACTGCTCTCGGCCTGCGCCGGCGTTGCCGCTTCCAGCGTGACTGCATCTGCGCTGACCCGGCGCACCGCCAGGCCACTGCCCTGCAGCAGCTGCTGCAGCGCCTCGTTGGCCGGCAGGCTGCCATTGACCGCACGCGAGCTCACCCCGTGGGCCAGGATGGCCGGATACACGACCTGCACGCCGGACTGGCGCATGTAGCTGCGCAGCGCCTCGTCCAGGGGCTGCGCCGGAATGTCGAAGCGCTGTACGGCGGCGTGATCGCCACGGGCGTTCTGTGCCAGCACGGATGGCGTGGCACTGGCCAGGCCGGCAGCCAGCAATGCAATGCACAGGCGGGACGGGCGCGGCGCGCGGCCCGGACGGTGGGAGTCGAACATGGGGAACCTGTCAGGTAATCGGTGCCGCAGGCGCGGCGTCATCCGCAACACAGGCGGACACGGCGACGTACGTGGCGGCGGCGGGTACGTTCGCGGGGTAAGACGGTTGGGCGCGCGGCAACCCCAAGGGCGATTTGCGGCCGCAGAGGGTGCCGACCGTTGGCCGGCACATCGGGAACATCATCCACGCATGGCGTGGATCTACTGATGGATGATGGCGACGCCGAGCGGCAGGCGGGTGACCTGCAGACCTGCCGTCGCCGCCAACGCGTCCAGCGCCTGTTCCGGGCGGTCGATGCGCAGCGCCGCACTGATCGCCGGCAATCGCGACAGATCACCGCGCACGAACGTCGGGCCGGCACGATAGAGCCCCACCCATTGCACGGCGTCGGCGACGCTGGCCTGCTCCAGCAGCAGCTCGCCTTGGCGCCACGCGCCCACGCTGTCGGCCGCCACATCCTGCAGGCGCGTCACGCCGTTGCGCTCGCCATAGACGGCACGCTGGCCCGCCTGCAGGTAGGTCCAGCCACCGTCGGCCGGGCTGGCCACACGCACCCTGCCCTGCCCGACCTGGGTTTCGACCCCGTCATCGCCACGCGCGACGGTGAACGCGGTGGAGATGTCCTCAACCACGCCATTGCCGGCACGCACGCTGAAACGTCGCGGCGCATCCGGGCTGACCTCGAACCAGACGCGCCCGCGCAGCAGCTCGACCTCGCGTGCGTGCGCATCGAAGCGCACGGCGATCGCGCTGTCCGCATCCAGCACTGCGCGGCTGCCATCGGGCAGCGTTACGTTCTGCACGACATGCGTGCTGCGATGGTCGGCCTGCAGCCGCAACCAGGCCTCCGGCCATGCCACCAGCATCGCCAACACAGCTGCAACGGCCATCGCCCAGCGCATTCGATGCGGGCGGCGGTGTTCGGCGGACCGGGCCTGCGGGCGTGGCCCGACACTGCGCCACAGCGCTCGCTCGTGCTCGAAGGCCCGGCGGTGCCCCGGCTCTGCCAGCCAGCGCTCGAACTCGTGCAGGCGCCCCTCGCCGATGTCACCCGAGGCCAGCCACGCAATCCAGCCCCGGGCCTGTTCGGCCAGGGCATCGTCATTGGCGGCGGGCAGCGTGTTCGGCGGGCTCATCGGCTGGCGGACAGGCGCATTCAAGCGCGGGCGGGGGAACTAGACCGCATCCACGGTCCAGTGATCAAGACGTTTCAGCGAGGGCCAGCCCCAAGCCGGGGCGATCATCGGCCGCTGCGCGCCCAGGCCAGGCGTTGCAACGCGGTGCGCACATGGTTCTCGACGGTGGTCACCGACACCCCGAGGCGGCGGGCGATCTCGGCCTGGGTCAGGCCCTGCAGGCGGTTGAGCCGGAAGATGGTGCGGGTCGGCTCCGGCAGGTGTCCGGCCGCATCCAGCACACGCTGCAGCTCGTCCTGGGCCATGGCCTGTTCCTCGGTCGAGATGACCTCGTCCGCTCCCCACAGGTAGTGGTCGGCCAGCAGGCGGTTGCGCCGGGTCGATTCGCGGCCGTGGTCGGTGGCCAGGTTGGCGGCCAGCCGGTACAGGTAGGCACGCGGATTGTCGATGGCCTGGCTGTCATCGACACCACGCGCCTTGAACCACACCGCCTGGATCACGTCCTCGGCGCCGTTGTCGCCCCCCAGGATGCGTTGCACCCGGCGCAGCAGCGCAGGCCGCTCGCGGATCAGCAGTTCGGTGAGGGAGGCGGCATTGGAGGACATGCGCGGAACCGGGACGACAGACGGAAGGCGCCGCGCATGCTACTCCGTTAATGAGAATCCGTCACGTTCGCATCAATGGATGCACCCGGTCAGCCCGTCATAGACGCTCTGCGAGGTCCCCGGCAACGGGTCATGCAGTGGATTGCGGGCGGCGAGCGCGGCATGGAAGGCCTCCACCGGTGTGCCAGGCACCAGCGGCAGGCGGCACAGCCAGGTCGGTTGCCGGGCGACGATCGCACCGTCATGCCGCGACACAGCCAGGTCACTGGCGGCAAATGCCCACAGGCACTCATGCACCGTGCCGCGCACCGCGTCCACCGAGCAGCGCAGGCGCAGGGCGCGGATATCGCTGTACTCGCCTTCGCAGAAGGTATCGCCGCAGATCGCGTCGAACCCGTACTGCAGACGTCCCTCCAGGGCAAAGAAGCGGTCCCAGTTGGCTTCCTGCCGCGGGTAGTCGATCAGGTCGACGTAAGGAGAGGCCTGGGCCAACGGCGCAACCAGCAGCATGCAGAACAGGGCGAACGGCAGGGCAGACACTTTCATCGGCGGACTCCTTGGCAAGGTCGATCCAGCTTGCGCCCCCGCACCGGCCGGCCCTATCAGCCAACCCCGGCCTGCCGCGTGGGTCCCTGCCCCACGCAGCGGTCAGCCCCTCCCTCTGCACAGCGCCCGGCAAAGGCATAAAATGGGGGGCTATCCGTCTATATCCCCCACCTGGAGCACGACCATGGGTCTGGAACTCGTCTCGCCCGGCAAGAACCCGCCGGAAGAAATCAACGTCATCATCGAGATCCCGAAGGACTCGGAGCCGGTGAAGTACGAAGTGGACAAGGAAACCGGCGCGATCTTCGTCGACCGCATCCTGTCCACCCCGATGCGTTACCCCTGCAACTACGGCTACGTGCCGAGCACCCTGTGCGGCGACGGCGATCCGGCCGACGTGCTGGTGGTGCTGCCGCTGCCGCTGGTGCCGGGCTCGGTCGTGCGTTGCCGTCCGGTCGGCGTGCTGAAGATGAGCGATGAGGCAGGCAGCGACGAGAAGATCCTGGCCGTGCCGGTGTCGAAGATCTTCAGTGGCTACGCCCACGTTGAAGACATCGCCCAGGTCTCGAGCCACTGGCTGGAGCGCATCGGCCACTTCTTCGAGCACTACAAGGACCTGGAGAAGGGCAAGTGGGTCAAGCTCGATGGCTGGGGCGGCGCCGCTGAGGCCAAGCAGATCCTGATCGAGGCGCACCAGCGCCATCTCGACAGCAAGGCCTGAGCCTGAACCGGATCGCTCCGGCATGCCCTGCCGGAGCGATGCGGGTCACGTTTCATGATGACGGCACATCACTCTTGCCGTCGTATTAGGTAAATTGCGTCACTTCACACGTCATCGACATCCACCGTCGAGACAGCCAGGGGAATGTGTCGTGCGTATTCTGCTTGTAGGGGATGCAGCCAGCCTGCCGGCTGAGCTGACCGAATTCATTGCCGATCTTGGGGAAGACTGGCAGCCGCTGACCGCCACCGATGGCCAGGCCGCGATGACCGCGGTTGCCACCCAGGGCGTGGACGCGGTGATTGTCTGCCCGCAGCTGCCGGACCTCAATGCCACCACGCTGCTCGGCCAGATCCGGACCCTGCGTCCGGAAACCATCCGCATCGCGCTGGTGGATGCACAGCATGGCAACCGGCCGCCGCCGGCGCGCCTGATCGGCGTTGCCCATCGCTTCCTGCCGCTGCCACTGGCGCCGGAAGTGCTTCTGGAAGCGCTGACCAGCCTGGAAGAGCTGCGCGAAGTGCTGGACAGCCCGCGCCTGCGCGATGCCATCGGCCGCATCGAGAAACTGCCGTCGCCGCCGCACCTGTACCTGAGCCTGACCCAGGCGCTGGAGCATGATGACGATGCCGACAGCGCCGACGTCGCCAAGCTGGTGGCCGCTGATCCGGCCATCGCCGCCAAGGTGCTGCAGCTGTCGAATTCGGCGTTCTTCAGCCAGGGCCGCACCATCGCCGACCTGCGTACCGCTGTGACCCGGCTGGGCCTGGCAACACTGCGCGACCTGGTACTGGCCAGCGAAGTGTTCTCGGCGCCGACGCTGTCGACCGCCGAACGCAACTCGCTGCAGCAGCGCGCCCTGCTCGCCTCGCGGCTGGCCGCACGCCTGCTGCCCGAATCCAGCGCCGAACTGGGCGCAACCGCAGCACTGCTGGCCGACATCGGCCTGCTGCTGCCCGGCGTACGCAACGAGCGCACCGAGCCGTCGCTGGCTGGTGATACCCGCCCGGGCCATGCCGAAGCCGGCGCCTACCTGTTGGGGCTGTGGGGCCTGCCGATGCCGATCATCGAGGCGGTGGCGTTCCACCTGCAGCCACAGCGCGCCAACACGCGCAGCTTCTGGGTAACCGGTGCGGTGCACGTGGCGCTTGCGCTGGTCAACGGCGATCCGGTGGATGAGGACTACCTGCAGCGCGCGGGCGTGCTCAACAAACTGCCGCAGTGGCGCGATCATGCCAACAGCCTGATGGGGCTTACGCCCAGCGAAGCCTGAGCACACCGGCCATGCATGCGATGAAGGCGCGCCCGCAAGGACGCGCCTTCGTTGCATCAGGGCTGCGCGCAGTGGTCGTACACGCAACGTTCGAAGAGAAGCTGGCAGTAAGCCGCATCTTCGCCGGCCTTGATGCAGTCGCTGCGCACTTCGGCGCAATAGCGTCCATTGGCACACACCAGCGGGCCGGCCGACACACTACCGGCCAGGCTCAGGACGGCAAGAACTGCAGCTGCGAACATCCGTGGCATCGCATTTTTCATTTCGCGCTCTCCTTGGTCCGGAATGGACCTCCGCGACCGTACCAGCGGTCCAATTGCGACAAGCGTGACCCCTGTCGCTGAACCGCCCGATTCAGAGTTTCCCGACCCGGCTCTGCCAAACGCAAAGAGGGCGGGCCTTGCGGCCCGCCCTCCTCGTCTTGCCTTCAGGCTTCGATGGATCAGAAGCGCTGGTTGTACTGGATGAACAGGAAGCGGTCGTAATCCAGCATCGGGTCCAGCTGCACGGCACTGGCGTTGGTCACCGCGTAGGTGATCGGCGGGGTCTTGCCGAACACGTTGCGGGCACCGACGGTCACGCTGCCGTTCCACGGGGCCTGCCAGGTGGCCGAGATGTCGTGATAGACGATCGCGCCCTTCTTGTTCGCACCCTTGCCGCCGGTCCAACCGCCGTTCTCGGTCACGTAGCCCGGGTCGTTGCACTCCAGACCTGCCTTCTGGTCATAGCAGAAGTCACGGAAGCCGCCGTAGTAGCGCATGGTCCAGGTGGCCGACAGGTCACCCTTGGTCCAGCTGGTGGCCAGGGTGCCGCGAACGCGCGGATAGTTCCAGTAGCCTGCGTAGTCATCCCATGCAGAACCCTTGGTGGCCTGCTGGCGGAAGCTGGACAGGTAGTTGGTGTCCAGGTTGAACGACAGGGTACCGAAGCTGTATTCCGGCAGGCGGTAACGAACGCCGAAGTTGTAGCCTTCGGTTTCCAGCGAGCCCAGGTTCGCGTTGCCGCGGCTCAGGCTGTTGACCTGGCCGGTGACCGCGTCACGACCGTACTGGCCGCAGAACTGGTCGACGCCATTCTGGTAGCACTGGTTCAGCACGTAGTTCGCATTGACCGCAGTGATCACGTTGTCGACGGTGATCTTGTACCAGTCCAGCGAGACGTTCAGGCCGCTGACGAAGCTCGGGCTCCAGACCAGGCCTGCGGTGCGGGTCTTGCTGGTTTCCGGCTGAAGGCTGTCGTTGCCGACGCCCGACTGGAACGGGGCATTGCCCTGGGTGTCACGCGCAGCAACCGGACGGCCAGCGGCGTCGGTCTGGCGGAAGCCCGGGGACAGGCCTTCGGCGGCACAGCGGGCGGCGACAGCGCCGTTGCTGCGCTGGCCGAACACGGCATCACACGGATCGGTGAAGTTGTCGAAGGTCTGCGAGCCGCCACCGAAGGTGTCGCTCAGGGTCGGGGCACGGAAGCCCTCGCCGTAGGTGGCACGCACCAGCAGGTCGTCGATCGGCTTCCAGGTCACGCTGAACTTGCTGTTGATCGTGTTGCCGAACTTGTCGTAATCCGAGTAACGGCTGGCGACATCCAGCGACAGTTCCTTGGCACCCGGCAGGTCACGCAGCAGCGGCACCATCAGTTCCAGGTAGAACTCGTTGGTCTTGTACTTGCCTTCGGTCGGCTGTGCGGCCAGGTCGGTGGTGTAACCGGCGGCCGACAGTGCGTCCGGATGGTCGTAGCCCGACACTTCGCGGTGCTCATAGCCAGCAGCGAAAGCGAACTCGCCCGCATTGCCCGGCATGTCGAACAGCGAACCGGTGATGTTGGCGAAGTACTGCTTGCTCTTGCTCTGGCCGGTCGAGTTCAGCAGGGTGTTGATGTACTTCAGTGCATCCGGGGTCGCGGCGCTGGCGCCGCCCAGCAGATCGAACGGGGTGCAGCGGCCCGGGCCGATGCCCAGGTCGATCGGGTTGGCGGCGGTGCCGCACTGTGCAACACCGTTGCTGTTGATGAACGACGGGCCCAGCGCATTCTTCAGTGCCAGCAGGTTGATGTTGCCGGTGCTGGTCTGGGTCACGTCGTACTGGTTGTAGTTGATGCCCACATCCCAGTCGAACGGACGGTTGTTGAAGTCGAAGTTGCCTTCCAGGGCCGCATCGAAGTGCAGCGACTTCACGTTGTTCTGGGTAACGCGCGGCAGCTCGAAGATGCGGCGGCCCCAGCTGGTGAGATCAACGCCGGCACCCGGGTTGGCCCAGTTGCCCATCGGGTTGTAGATGCTGTCCTTGCTGATCGCGACCGGGAAGGTCGGCTGCGAGGTGCCGGTCAGCGGATAGCCGGCGATCTGGCGCTTGGAATCGCGCTCGGAGTACATCGCCGTCGACTTCAGACGCAGGTTGTCGTTGATGTCGTAGCTGGCCGAGGTGAACATCGACTTCGACTCACCGCCCTGGTTCAGCATCATCTGCTGCGAGGCGTTGTAGTAGTCGTCGGTGTTGATGGGGTGGTAGTTGTCCATGTTGTTGGACGGCTGACCCACGCCCACCGGGGTGTTCCACGAACCGGTGTGGTTGACCACCCAGGTGGTGGGTTCCCAGTCACCATCTTCGTTGTACTCGCCCGCACCCGGGGTACCGGCAGCGCGCGGATCGGTGAAGCGGCCCCACGGGCCGGCCGGGCTCAGGCCGTCCGTCGGATGGCCCTGGCCATAGGTGTAGCGGGTCAGGCCACGGTCCTTGGCCCACACCGGATCTTCCTTGGTGTAGTTGGCGCCGAAGACGATCGAGGAACGCTCGCCGCTGGCACCCAGGGTCAGGCTGTACTGGGTCTTGGCACCGTCGCCGTGGCTGTTCTGGCCGTAATAGGCACTGGCCTCTGCGCCGTCGAAGTTCTTGCGCAGGATGATGTTGACCACGCCGGAGATGGCGTCGGAACCGTAGATCGCCGAGGCGCCGTCCTTCAGGACTTCAATGCGCTCGATCAGCGAGGTCGGGATGGTCGACATGTCGGTGAAGCCGGCCAGGCTGGTGCTCCAGCGCTTGCCGTTGACCAGCACCAGCGTGCGCTGCTCACCCAGGTTGTACAGGCTGACGTACTGGCCGCCCTGTTCCGGGTTGGACGCCAGCACGGCCGCCTTGCTGAAGGTCTGGGTGCCTGCCACGGACAGGTTCTGCAGCAGGTCGCCGACGCTGACCAGGCCCGAACGCTGGATGTCCTCATGGCTTACGGTGAGGACCGGCTGGGAGGTTTCCACATCCACCGAGCGGATGCGGGAGCCGGTGACTTCCAGGCGATCAAGGGTGGTCGGGGCACTGGCTTCCTGTGCGGAAGCAAATGCCGGTGCCAGCGCCAGCGCAATGCCGGCGGGCAGCAGGCCCAGCCGCACGGCAGGGGTGCGAACGTTCATCAATCTCTCCAAGGTACGTGTTAGTAGCGTGTTAAAACGCTCCAGCACGTTACGATTGCGTTGCGATGCTGTATTTGCGCGACCCAACCGGAGACTTTGCAGAGTGTGGCGGGAGCAAGCCGCCGTTTTCCCTGAACCGGGAAGCAGACTGCCCGTAACGGGCGCGGAAGGCCCGGGCGAAGCTGCAGCAGTTGTCGAATCCGCTGGCTGCGGCGACCTCGCCCACCATCATGTCGGTGTCGCGCAGCAGATCGGCGGCCCGTTCCAGGCGCAACCGTGCCGAAAGCGACTGGGGGCTCTCTTCATACAGGCTCTGGAAGGTCTTGGAGAGGTACCAGCTGGAGAAGTTGGTCAGCTCGGCGAGTTCGCCGATCCGCACCACGCGGTGGCTGTTGCCCTCCAGATAGAGACGGGCACGCTGCATGCGGCCGAACACCTGGCGCTTGCGGCTGCGCGAGCGACCGGGGCAGCGCTGCACGTTGTCGGCCAGGTCACGCTGCAGGCCGGCCAGATGCAACAGCAGCGGGCGCAGCGCCTGCGCAGGCAGGCCGCTGTCGAGCGCATCGCGCCACAGGCGCAGGGCAACGCGGGCGTCGCCGCGGCTCATGCGACCACGACCGGCATACAGGCCGCAATCGGCCATCTCGGACAGCACCCGCATCGCCTCCGCATTCAGGCTGAGGCCCACGCACAGTCCGTTACGGCCGGCCTGCACCAGCGGGCGCGACTCCTTCTCGAAGGCGATCCACTCGCCATGGCGCAGGCGGAAACGCCCTTCCTTGGCTTCCACCCAGGAACTGCCCCGGACCTGCAGCCAGACCGTGAAGCTTGACCCTGCCGTCTGCAGGCTGCCGAGCCGGGCCACGCCCATGCAGGTCGGCGCGAGATCGTCGAGCGCCTTGTCGAGGGAGACGGTTTGGCCACGATCGGCCAGCGAGAGTTGACGCATAGGGCACCACGGGTTTGCCTGATACAGGCTTCCGTTTTGCCTAATCAGGCGTCAGCCCGTCAGGAAAATCCGCCGAGATCGCCACGAATTCGCGGCGAGAACTCCACGAAGAAATCACGAAGAGATATTTTTCTTAAGTATCAATGACTTGAGAAACGCGGGAAACAGGACTGGCGTCGACCGGGGCAGCTGCATGACGCCGATGTCGGCACCATCGCTGACGGCCAGGGCGACGTACAGATCCCGGCCATCGGCGCTGGCACTGATGCCGTTGCCCGCGCTGAGCCGCTGCCGGTCCAGGCAGCGCTCGGGGGCTTCGGTCCCGGCCTGGATATGGATCAGGGTCGTACCGCACTCGGTCGAGTTGCCGAGATACCCGATGCCACCGGTGCCTGCCACCGTCCAGGTGCGATAGCGCCATCGGCTGGGCCGGTCTTCACTGACCTGCTGCACGCTGGCCGGCGACAGTGCCGCATCCACCGACCACAAGCCGCCGGACGCCAGGCGGGTGAACAGCACGCGGCCATCGCCCCGATCGAAACGTGCCTGGGAGACGCCGTCGATGCTGGCCAGGCGACGCCAGGGGGTCACGCTGCGATCGAACAGGCTCAACCGGGTGCGCTGCTCTGCATCGCGCTCGACCACCAGCAGCTGTTCCGGGGTTGCCCCGTACAGGGCCTGCAGGGGCTGATCCACCGGAACCGGCAACGGTTGCAGGTGTTCGTCGCGCGGTGCGATCTCGTAGACCACGGTACGCCCATGCTCATCGCGCCCGACCACCAGCAGCTGGCGGCTGTCGGCCGACCAGTCCGGCGCCTGCCGTCCCTCCGGGCGCAGGCCCTCGATCGGCCGCAGTGAATCGGGCCGCTGCATGTCCGCCCACCACAACGCGAAACTGCCGGAACGATCGGAGGTGAAGACCAGCTGGCGACCGTCGGGCGCCGCCATCGGTTGCCCGTCACGGCCGCTGGACGCGAACAGCCGCTCGGCGCTGCCGCCGGCCATCGGCACCTTGAACACGCCGAACTGGGCACGGCGGTGAACGAAGGCCAGCACGTCGCCGTGGCGTGACACCGCAGGCCATTGTGCGTCGTCGAGGCCGGCATCACGCAAGGTGCGGCGCTCAACGTCCAGGTAGTACAACCGCACCTCGCTGTCCACGCGCCGGCCGAACACGATGCTGCGCCCATCGCCCAGCCAGGCCCAGCCACGCTGTTCGGCCGATTCGTTGGTCAACTGCTCCAGCTCACCGCCCCCGGCCGGCATCCGCCACAGGTCACCCATCTGCGGATTGCGCACGAACACCAGCCACTTGCCATCGGGGGAGTAGCGTGGCGCGTAGTCAAAATCATCCTGGTCGACCGCATAGTCCAACGCCCGCCACTGGCCGCTGGCCAGGTCGAGCACACGGATGCCGCGATGGGCATAGCGGCCCACCATGCTGCCAAAGACCAGGCCGCGGCCATCCGGCGTCCAGTCGAAGCTGAGCAGCTCGGTTCCGTCGCAACGGGTCGCCTGGCGCACACCGCCGCCGGTAGCGCTGGCGATCAGCACCTGGCAACCGCCGTCGGCTCCAAAGCGGGCAAACGCGATCTCGCGCCCATCCGGTGACCAGCTCGGGAAGCGGTCACTGGCCCCCTTCGGCGGCAGCGCCAGCTGCCGGGCCGGCGCATTGCCCGAGGTCTGCACCTTGATCGCACCACCACCGGCGCCGTCCTCGTTGGCGCCTTCATAGGCAACCTGGGAGCCATCCGGCGAAAGCGTGGGATAGGTTTCAAAACCACTGGTGGCGGTGATCAGGCGATAGGGACGCTGCGGGCTGCCGATCACCCGCACGCCGTTCTCGACCGCTGCATCCACCGGTGAGCTCGGCTCCGGCCCGCGCCGGAGCAGCAATGTGGCCATGACCAGCAGCGCGGCCAGCATCATCACACCCAGCACCCACAACAGCTGGCGGCGCAGCTGGCGCCAGCCACGCCGGCGTGAAGGCGCTGCCGGCACGGCTGCGAGCGGATGCCCGCTGCCACCGGCCACCGCCGGCATGACCTCTGCGACCACATCGGCGTCCAGCACCGGCTCAAGATCCTCCAGCGCCTGCACCGGTACCAGCAGCCGATAACCGCTCTTGGCGATGGTCTCGATGTAGGCCTGGCCATTGTCGTCGTCGTTGGCGAACGCCTTGCGCAGCTGGGTGACGGCCTGGGTCAGCACGTCATTGGTCGGCAACGTATCGGGCCAGACCTCGGCAAACAGCTCTTCACGGGTGACCACGCGCCCAGGCTGACGCATCAGCACGCGCAGCACGCCCAGCGCTTTCGGCGTCAGCCGCCGCGGACGGCGCGCGCCTTCAACCTCGACCTCACGTGAGGACAAGGTAATGACGCAGTCGCCGACCCGCACGCGGTCGGCCTCAATGGGCGTGAGTTCGCTGCTGTTCATTTTCCGCTATACAGTAGGGACGGGACCTGGGCAGGGCTCACCAGCAATACCGTCCCCACCGTCCCTGGACAGGGTCATCGAAAAGCCAGATTCCGCACAAAGCATCGGCGCATACCGCAAAAACAATAACGCCCCCGGATATTAGCCTAAGCCGGTTACCCCGCCTATGACGGGGTCGACACTCAGGCTCTCTCTCGCCGACGCATTCACATAATCTGCATCACTATTCGCGCCCTTTTGGGCGCGAAATTTTTATCTGGCGTTCATTTTCACATGCGCCGAAGCATGGTCAATCCGACCAGACGCGACACCACCAGGCCGATATACATGACGCCTGCGAACTGTTCGAGCATCACCAGAGCCCGTGCCTGCGGGTGCAGCGGCACGACGTCGCTCAATCCAACACCGGACAACAAGCTGAAGCTCAGATAAAGCAGCTCCATCCAGCTGCGCTCGGGGCCAGCGGTCGTACCCTGGAAACTGCCTGGATACCACTGCTGGCACACCGCGAACGCAAAGGCGAACGCCCAGGCCAGCAGCGTGAAGGTTGCCCCGGCCGCGAACAGCTCGTCGCGGGTCACTCTATGGTCCTGCAGCATGTAGGCGATCAACGCCCCCGCCGTATAGAAGTACAGCAGGCTTTCCAGCAGCTGCGCCGTGGTCAGCAGCGCGCTGCGGTCCAGCAGAGCGCCAGCCAGCGAGAACACCACCGAAGGAATGGCCAGCAGCAATGCCAGCCAGGTTCCCAACGGACTGCGCTGGACCACCCACAGCGCAAGGCCGAGCACCGCCATGCCGAACATGCCCAGCGCCGCCCGGCCAGCGGCGGTGTCATCGAGGGCGGGATACAGCAGCACCGCGATCAACTGGGCGGCCAGGAGCCAGGCCGAAGGATGGCGGCGGGCGATGGCCAGCCAGCGGGTGGTCGTGGCAACGGGCATGGCGTCCTTTCCCCTGGGCGATGCGCGGAGGATAGCCGGGCGCGGCGTGATGAACGGTAGTGCCGGCCATTGGCCAGCACTCTCCCCGGTCCCGTGCACGACGGAATGCCGGCCGGCGGCCGGCACTACCCGTTACCCGTCACCCCTGGTGGTAGACCTCGGCACCGGCAGCACGGAACTCCTGCGACTTCTCCTTCATGCCGGCCTCTGCGTAGTCGCGCACGTCCTGGGTGATCTTCATCGAACAGAAGTGCGGGCCGCACATCGAGCAGAAGTGGGCCAGCTTGTGCGCGTCCTTCGGCAGCGTCTCGTCGTGGAATTCCTTGGCCTTCTCCGGATCCAGCCCGAGATGGAACTGGTCCTCCCAGCGGAACTCGAAGCGCGCCTTGCTCAGCGCGTTGTCGCGCACCTGCGCGCCCGGGTGCCCCTTGGCCAGGTCGGCCGCGTGCGCGGCAATGCGGTAAGCCATGATGCCGTCGCGCACGTCCTGGCGGTTGGGCAGGCCGAGGTGCTCCTTCGGCGTCACGTAGCAGAGCATGGCCGTACCGAACCAGCCGATCATCGCCGCACCGATCGCACTGGTGATGTGGTCGTAGCCCGGCGCGATATCGGTCGTCAGCGGGCCCAGCGTGTAGAACGGCGCTTCGCCGCACTCACGCAGCTGCTTGTCCATGTTCTCCTTGATCAGCTGCATCGGCACGTGGCCGGGGCCTTCGATCATGGTCTGCACGTCGTGCTTCCAGGCAATCTTCGTCAGCTCACCCAGCGTCTCCAGTTCACCGAACTGCGCTGCATCGTTGGCATCGGCGATGCAACCCGGGCGCAGGCCATCGCCCAGCGAGAAGGTCACGTCGTAGGCCTTCATGATTTCGCAGATCTCTTCGAAATGCGTGTAGAGGAAATTCTCCTTGTGGTGCGCCAGGCACCACTTGGCCATGATCGAACCGCCGCGGCTGACGATGCCGGTGACCCGCTTGGCGGTGAGCGGCACGTAGCGCAGCAGTACGCCGGCGTGGATGGTGAAGTAGTCCACGCCCTGCTCAGCCTGCTCGATCAGGGTGTCGCGGAAGATTTCCCAGGTGAGCGCCTCGGCACGGCCATCGACCTTTTCCAGCGCCTGGTAGATCGGCACGGTGCCGATCGCCACCGGCGAGTTGCGGATGATCCATTCACGGGTCTCATGGATGTGCTTGCCGGTGGACAGATCCATCACCGTGTCGCCGCCCCAGCGGATCGCCCACACCAGCTTCTCCACCTCTTCGGCAATGCCGGAAGACACGGCGCTGTTGCCGATGTTGGCGTTGATCTTGGTGAGGAAGTTGCGGCCGATGATCATCGGCTCGCTTTCCGGATGGTTGATGTTGTTGGGCAGCACCGCACGACCACGGGCGATCTCGTCGCGCACGAACTCAGGCGTGATGATCTTCTGGATCGACGCACCGAACGCTTCGCCCGGGTGCTGCTGCAACAGGCCGGCATCGCGGATCGCGTCCAGCCGCTGGTTCTCGCGGATGGCGACGAATTCCATTTCCGGCGTGATGATGCCGCGGCGCGCGTAATGCATCTGGGTGACGTTGGCACCGGCACGTGCACGGCGTGGCAGGCTGCGCGCGGGGAAACGCACCGCGTCAAGCTTCGGGTCATGCTCGCGATCGCGGCCGAACGAAGAACTCAGTCCTTCAAGCTGCTCGGTATCACCGCGCTCTTCCACCCAGCCGCGACGCAGTGCCGGCAAACCGGCGGACAGATCGATGCGCACCTCCGGGTCGGTGTACGGGCCCGACGTGTCGTAAACGGTCACCGGCGCATTCTCTTCGCCACCGAACAGCGTCGGCGTACGGGTCAGCGCGATCTCGCGCATCGGCACCTGCAGATCCGGGCGTGAACCGGGCACGTGGATCTTGCGCGAGCCGGGAATGGGCCGGGTCACGGATGCGGAGAGTTGCTGGGCCTGTTGCTGCAGGGCGGAGAGCTGTGCGTTCATCGGGCATCGTCCAGGAAGGTCAGGGACGAAGCGGCGGCGCACGGCACCCGCGCACGGACGGTCCTTGGGCGGAGTCCGGGCACAGCTGCATTGCAAAGCTTCCCTACGCCGGTATGAGCCGGATCAGGTTCCAAGGGACTGTCTCAACCGTGGCCACATGGCCCGGTACCCCCGCTTCTTGGTGCGCATTAGAGCATAGACCGCCCGCCTCCGGGATCAGATCGCCATTCGTTAACGGAACCATGACGTCGCGTTCAGTAACGTGCACGCCATCGCGTTGCTGAGATCGATGCGTTCCCCGCCGCCTTCGCGGCCCCTGCCCGGTCCGTGCTGCATGCCGCCGGCCCTTCGCCGCAAGCTCTGCTCGCTCCCCTCAATCCCCCTTGATCGGAGAAGCTCCTTCATGGTGTTTCGCGTTTCCATCGCACTGGTTCTGCTACTGGTGCTGCTCGCCGGTATCGCCCCCGGCCCCTTCAACACCGTGGTCCAGTCGATGCTGGCGGAAGTCATCCGCAGTGTCGGCTGGCTGTACCTGCTGGTGGTGTTCCTGGCGCTGGTGTTCCTGATGTACCTGGCGTTCGGCCGCTTCGGCAATCTGCGCATCGGCGGCGAGGACGCCGAACCCGAGTTCTCGCGTGCCAGCTGGATGTCGATGCTGTTCGCCGCCGGCATGGGCATCGGCCTGGTGTTCTGGGGTGCGGCCGAGCCCATCTCGCATTTCAGCAAGCCGCCGGAAGGCCTGGCGCCGCAAAGCCTGGATGCGGCGCGCGCATCGATGCGCTATGCGTTCTTCCACTGGGGCCTGCACCCGTGGGCGATCTACGCACTGATCGGTCTGGCGATGGCCTGGTTCCAGTTCAACCGCAATGGACGCGGCCTGGTCAGCGACATGCTGCAGCCGATCATCGGCCGCCACCATCGCGGCTGGATCGGTCGGGTGGTCAACATCGCCGCCGTAGTTGCCACCGCGATCGGTGTCGCCACCACGCTCGGCTTCGGCACCATCCAGATTGCTGCCGGTATCGAACGCGTCTTCAGCGTGCAGGCTACCGTCGCCGTGCAGATGACCATCATTGCCGTCGCCTTCGTTTTGTACATGGCCTCCACCGCCAGTGGCGTGGAGCGAGGTGTGAAGTGGCTGTCCAACTTCAACCTGGCGTTGGCTGCCCTGCTGGCAGCCATCCTGCTGGTGCTGGGGCCGACCGGCTTCATCTTCGATACGTTCACCACCACGCTGGGCTCCTACCTCAACCAGCTGGTGACGATGAGCCTGCGCATGTCACCGTTCTCCGGCAGCACCTGGGTGGCGGACTGGACGATCTTCTACTGGGCCTGGTGGATCTCGTGGGCGCCGTTCGTGGGATCGTTCATCGCGCGCATCTCGCGCGGCCGCAGCGTGCGCGAGTTCGTGATCGGCGTCGTGCTCGCACCGACGCTGCTGGGCTTCTTCTGGTTCGCGGTGTTCGGCGGCACTGCGTTGTGGGCACAGATCTTCGGCCACGCCGATCTGGTGCAGGCGCTTGGCAATGGCTACGAGACGGTGTTGTTCACACTGTTCGACAGCATGCCGCTACCGTTGTTGCTGTCGTGCATCGCGCTGGTGCTGCTGATGATCTTCTTCGTGACCTCGGCCGATTCGGCGGTCCTGGTGCTGGCCAGCATGTCCACCGACGAGGCTGGCGACCCACCGTTGAAGCGCAAGCTGGCCTGGGGCATTGCGGTGGCACTGATTGCAGCGGCGTTGCTGCTGGCCGGAGGCCTGGACGCGCTGCAGGGCATGATCACGATCGCGGCATTGCCATTCGCGCTGCTGATGGTGCTGGTGATGGTGTCGCTGTACCGGGTGCTGGACCAGGAGTACACGCGGGAGCGGCGGCAGGCGCAGCGCCAGCGGCACATGATCGATGCGTGGATTGCACGCGAGATGGCGGCGCAGGAGGAGACGCAGGCCGAGGCAGCGCGCGCGCACGATCAGGATTGAGGGTTGTTTTGCAGCCTGCGGCTGCACCGCTTTTTCAGGCAAGGGCCAAGGTCAAATTCAAAGGCGGCTCTGGATTGCTGCTGGTTGGGTGGGGCGGTGTGGGTGGGCAGGACACGCCGTGAACCCATCCATGGGGGCTCGATGGCGCCATCCATGGCGCCAACGGTCCTGCCCACCCACACCACCCCACCCCCGACAGTTTCCCGGTAACGGTTGGTTTTCCACGCTTTGCGTGGAAGAGGTGTATCGGAAAACAAGAAGGGGTCGGATCCGTTTTCCTTCGGAAAACGGATCCGACCCCAACCCACAGCGCGCGGCTGTTGCTGTTGCCGTTGCCTTTGCTCTTGCTCTTGCTCTTGCTCTTGCTCTTGCTCTTCTTTTTCTTTTCCTGCGGTGACGGCCACGGAAACTGCCCGTGGCCGGGCGGGTGGGTTGGCTGGGGGCGTGAGCCGCATGGATGCGGCGACCGAGCTTACATGGACGTACTTGCAGCGGCCCCCAGACAATCCACCCGCCCGGCCAAGCCCCGTATCACTGCCACCACCGCAGAGGGGGCTCAGCCCGTTGGCCGGGAAACTCAGTACCCCGCCGCCTGCCCATCCTTGCGACTCTCCGAAGCTCCGTAATAAACCCCGCTCTCGGGATCGCGCATGATCGCCTGGTACCCGCCATAAGGCCCATCGGCGAACACGATGCGATGCCCCTTGCGCATCAGCGTACGCACCGTCTCGTAGGGGAAGCCGGTCTCCAGATTCACTTCGCCGCCGTCGGTCATCGCCGTGGCCTGGCCGGTCGGCTCGGTGGAACCTTCATGCTGGATGCGCGGCGCATCGCCGGCTTCCTGCAGGTTCATCCCGAAATCCACCAGGTTCATCACGATCTGCGCATGGCCCTGCGGCTGCATCGCGCCGCCCATCACCCCGAAGCTGGCATACGGCTTGCCGCCCTTGGTGATGAACCCCGGAATGATGGTCTGGAATGGACGCTTGCCCGGCGCGTAGCCGTTGGGATGGTTCTTCTGCAGCACGAACATCTCGCCACGGTCCTGCAGGATGAAACCCAGACCGGGCGGTGCCATGCCGCTGCCCATGCCACGGTAGTTGGACTGGATCAGCGAAACCATCATGCCGTCGGCGTCGGCCACGGTCATGTAGATCGTGTCGCCCTCCTCCAGCTGCTTCGGCGTGCCCGGCTGCACTTCCTTCAACGCCTTGTCCATCGAGATCAGCGCACGACGCTGCGCGGCGTACTCCTTGGAGATGAGCTTCTGCACCGGCGCCGGCTGGAACGCCATGTCGGCGTAGAAACGCGCACGGTCGGCAAAGGCCAGCTTCTTCGCTTCGACAAACAGGTGCACGTGTTCCGGTGAACCGAACGGGATCTTCGAGAAGTCGTAGCCTTCCAGCACGTTGAGGATCTGCAGTGCGGCGATACCCTGGCTGTTCGGTGGCAGTTCCCAGACGTCGTAGCCACGGTAGTTGCTGCTGACCGGTTCGACCCACTCGCCATGATGGTCAGCCATGTCCTGGTAGCTCAGGTAGCCACCGTTGGCCTTGAAGTAGTCACCGATGGTGTGGGCGATCTCGCCCTTGTAGAAGGCGTCGCGGCCACCGTCGGCGATCTTCTGCAGGGTGCTGGCCAGGTTCGCGTTCTTCCACATCTCGCCCTTGCGCGGGGCGTGGCCGTTGATCGTGAACTGCTCCTTGAAGCCCGGGTACTGCGACAACTTGGGCACCGAGCGGTCCCAGTAGTAGGCGATCACCTCGGCCACCGGGTGACCCTCGCGGGCGTAGCGGATGGCCGGCGCCAGGTTGTCGGCCATCGGCTTGCGACCGAAGCGGTCGTGCAGCGCGAACCAGCCATCGACGGCACCCGGCACCGACACCGGCAGTGGACCGGTGGCCGGGATGTCCTTCAGGCCACGGCGCTGGAACTCGGCCAGGGTGAGCGACTTCGGCGAGCGGCCCGAGCCGTTGTAGCCGTAGAGCTTCTGGGTCTTCGGGTCCCACACGATGGCGAACAGGTCGCCGCCGATGCCATTGCCGGTGGGTTCCATCAGGCCGAGCGCGGCGTTGGCGGCAATCGCCGCGTCCACTGCCGAACCGCCGCCCTTCATCACGTCCAGCGCGATCTGGGTGGCCAGTGGTTGCGAGGTCGCGGCCATCGCATGCGGGGCGATCACCTCCGAACGGGTGGCGAAGGTGTGGCCGGTGATGCGGTCGGCGGCGAAGGACAGCGCGGGTACGGCAGCCAGTACGGCGGCGGCGAGCAGGGAACGGGCAAGGCGTCGGGACACGGTCGGGTTCCGATGGACGGGTGGTTCCCCGATCTTCGCCGCTGCGGCCTTCACGCGGTATCGGACAGACGTCATGGACGTTGATCCTTGGGCGGAAAAATCCACCGGATTCCGCGCAAAAACCGCCCCGAAAGGAGTGAATTCGGGTTCACCGAAACACTTTCAGCAGCAACCATCCTTGTGCCGCAAGCGATTGCGCTGGATGCAGCGGAAACCGATAGAAAATCCGTCGCGAGGGTTGACACCGCCGAAATGGCTGTGTTTCTCTCGATCACATGTTGCATCACAACACGCCACCGCGAACCCACATCGAAGCCGCCGACACCGGCGCCGCCTCGCTGCGTTCGATTCTTGTGCTCGTACTTATTACCCAACCAACAGGTGCGGGACGAGCCAGCGTGTAAGCAACACACACACCGGAACTCTTCAAAAACCCGCACCCGCCCCGGTGCGGGTTTTTTCATTTCAGAACCTGGTTTCAGACGCAACCACCATGACCAACGCTCATCGCACAACCCGGACCTGCACCACCACGCCTCGTGGTGGCTGTGCCTGTGCGATGCGCGGCGCCTCCTCCACCGCTTTCCCCTGACCGGCCGGCACGTCACCTCGACGACCGGCCGTTCTTTTTTCTTCCCACCGCAAGGAACCTCCCCCATGAGCACCAACGACCTGCCCCAGACCAAGATCGCCGTCATCGGCTACGGCAGCCAGGGCCGCGCCCACGCACTGAACCTGCGCGAATCCGGCTTCGACGTGGTGGTAGGCCTGCGTCCGGGCGGCCCGACCGAAGCCAAGGCGCAGGCCGATGGCTTCACCGTGATCGCGCCCGCCGAGGCCGTGAAGGACGCCGACCTGGTTGCCGTGCTGACCCCGGACATGGTGCAGAAGAAGCTCTACAACGACGTGCTGGCGCCGAACATGAAACAGGGGGCGTGCCTGCTGTTCGCGCATGGCCTGAACGTGCATTACGGGATGATCGAGCCGCGTGCCGACCTGGACGTGGTGCTGGTCGCGCCGAAGGGCCCCGGCGCGCTGGTGCGCCGTGAGTACGAGATCGGCCGTGGCGTGCCGTGCATCTGGGCGGTCTACCAGGACATCAGCGGCAAGGCCGCGCAGCATGCGCAGGCCTATGCGGCCGGCCTCGGCGGTGCGCGCGCCAACCTGATCCAGACCACCTTCAAGGAAGAAACCGAGACCGATCTGTTCGGTGAGCAGGCGGTGCTGTGCGGCGGTGCCTCGGCGCTGGTGCAGGCCGGATTCGAGACCCTGGTCGAAGCCGGCTACCAGCCGGAGATCGCCTATTACGAAGTGCTGCACGAACTGAAGCTGATCGTGGACCTGTTCTATGAAGGCGGTATCTCGCGCATGTTGGAGTTCATCTCCGAGACCGCGCAGTACGGCGACTACGTCAGCGGCCCGCGCGTGATCGATGCCGGCACCAAGGAACGCATGAAGGAGGTGCTGAAGGACATCCAGGACGGCACCTTCACCAAGAACTGGGTGGCCGAGTACGAAGCGGGCCTGCCGAACTACAACAGGTTCAAGCAGGCCGACCTGGAGCACCCGATCGAGAAGGTGGGCAAGGAACTGCGCGCCAAGATGGTCTGGTTGCAAGGACAGGCCGCGTAACCACGCGGCCCTCCCCCACCCGCTTTGCAAGGTTCCCCCATGAACTCTTCGACACATCGCAGCGCGCCGCCCAACGGCGCGCGCTGGCTGACCCAGGCGCTGGAGGCCGAAGGCGTCCGCACGCTGTTCGGCTATCCCGGTGGCACCATCATGCCGTTCTACGACGCGCTGGTGGATTCGTCGCTGAAGCACATCCTGGTACGCCATGAGCAGGGCGCGGCGCTGGCCGCCAACGGCTTCGCCCGCGCCAGCAACCAGGTGGGCGTCTGCGTGGCCACCTCCGGCCCGGGCGCCTCGAACCTGGTCACCGGCATTGCCGATGCGATGCTGGATTCGGTACCGATGGTCTGCATCACCGGCCAGGTCGGCACGCCGCTGCTGGGCACCGACGCCTTCCAGGAACTGGATGTGTTCGGCCTGACGATGCCGATCGTCAAGCACAGCTGGCTGGTGCGCAGCGTCGATGACCTGCCGCGCGTGGTGGCCGATGCGTTCCGCATTGCCCGTGAGGGTCGCCCCGGCCCGGTGCTGATCGACCTGCCCAAGGATGTGCAGCTGGCCGATGCCAGCCATCTGCCGGCGCATGTGCCCAGCAGCGTCGAACCGCCGCCGGCGCCGGCCGAGGCCGCCATCGCCGAGGCCATCGCCGCGCTGGCGGCGGCCGAAAAGCCGGTGGTCTACGCAGGTGGCGGCATCGCCCTGGGTGATGCCGTGCAGGACCTGCGCGACTTCGTCGAGGCCAGTGCCATCCCCACCGTGATGACCCTGCGCGGCCTCGGTGCACTGCCGGCCCACCATCCGCAGTCGCTGGGCATGCTGGGCATGCACGGCACCCGCGCGGCCAACATGGCGGTGCAGGAAAGCGACCTGTTGCTGGTGCTGGGCGCGCGCTTCGACGACCGCGCGACCGGCAAGCTGGCCGAGTTCGCGCCATTTGCCCGCGTCGTCCACATCGATGCGGACGCCTACGAGATCTCCAAGCTGCGCAGTGCCGACGTCGCCGTGCCTGGCAATGTCGGTCACGCCATCCGCGCCCTGCGTGCGGCCTTCCCCTCCCCCAAGGCCCACCAGGATGCATGGCGCAAGCGCTGTGCGCAGCACCGCGATCGCTTCGCCGCCCGCTACGACGCACCGGGCCAGCACATCTACGCCCCGGCGCTGCTGAAGCGACTGAGCGAGCTGGCCCCGGCCGATGCGGTGATCGCCTGCGATGTCGGCCAGCACCAGATGTGGGTGGCCCAGCACTGCCGCTTCAACCATCCCCGCAACCACCTGACCAGTGGCGCACTGGGCACGATGGGCTTCGGCCTGCCAGCGGCGATGGGTGCGCAGTTCGCCTGCCCGGAGCGCACCGTGGTACTGGTGTCCGGCGACGGCAGCTTCATGATGAACGTGCAGGAGCTGGCGACCATCGCCCGCTGCCGCCTGCCGGTGAAGATCGTGCTGCTGGACAACAGTTCGCTGGGCATGGTGCGGCAGTGGCAGGAACTGTTCTTCGCCGAGCGTTACAGCGAGATCGACCTGTCCGACAACCCGGACTTCGTAGCCCTGTCGCAGGTGTTCGGCATTGCCGCCACCCGCATCGACAACCGCGACGACGTGGAAGGCGGCCTGGCCGCGCTGCTGGCCGAGCCCGGCCCGGCGCTGCTGCACGTGGCCATCGATGCACGCGCCAATGTGTGGCCGCTGGTGCCGCCGAACACCGCCAACAGCACGATGCTGGAAAGCAATCCCGCCCACGCCCGCCAGGAGACCCCCAATGCAATACCGGCTTGACCTGGTGCTGCACCCGGCCGAAGGCGCGCTGCTGCGCGTGATCGGCATGGCCGAACGCCGCGGCTTTGCGCCGCGTGCGATCAGCGGTGCGCCGGTGGCCGCCGACGATGGCCGCTGGCACCTGCAGCTGGTCGTCGATGGCCAGCGCCCGGCGGAAACGCTGTGCCGGCAGATCGAGAAGATCTACGACTGCGTGTCCGTGCAGGTCACCGCCGTGGAAGGAGTATCGCCATGAACACCCGTACCGTAGCGACCACGGTGCCGGTACGGAGGCGTCTTCTTCGCCGCCCGTGCCCGCATGCGGCGGTCTTCCGCACCGCGCTGGTGGCCCATGCCGGCCGCTGACACCAGCCAGGAAAGCGATGTCGGCGACGTAAGCGTCGCCGACGTCCTGGCAGCGCAGGCCCGCCTGCGCCGCTTCCTGCCGCCCACCCCGCTGCACCACGCCGAACGCTTCGGTACCTGGCTGAAGCTGGAGAACCTGCAGCGCACCGGTTCCTACAAGGTGCGCGGCGCATTGAATGCACTGCTGGCCGGCCGCGAACGCGGCGACACCCGGCCGGTGATCTGCGCCTCGGCCGGCAACCACGCCCAGGGCGTGGCCTGGGCCGCCTATCGCCTGGATGTGCCGGCCATCACTGTGATGCCGCATGGTGCACCCGCCACCAAGATCGCCGGCGTCGCCCACTGGGGCGCGACCGTGCGCCAGCACGGCAACAGCTATGACGAAGCCTACGCCTTCGCGGTCGAACTGGCACAACGCCACGGCTACCGCTTCCTGTCCGCGTTCGACGATGCCGACGTGATCGCCGGCCAGGGCACGGTCGGCATCGAGCTGGCCGCGCATGCCCCGGACGTGGTGATCGTGCCGATCGGTGGCGGTGGCCTGGCTTCCGGCGTGGCCCTGGCGCTGAAATCACAGGGCGTGCGCGTGGTCGGCGCGCAGGTGGAAGGCGTTGATTCGATGGCACGCGCGATCCGCGGCGACGTGCGCGAGATCGCACCCGTCGCCTCGCTGGCCGACGGCGTGCGGGTGAAGATCCCCGGCTTCCTGACCCGTCGCCTGTGTACCTCGCTGCTGGACGATGTGGTGATCGTGCGCGAAGCCGAACTGCGCGAAACCCTGGTCCGGCTGGCACTGGAAGAACACATCATTGCCGAGGGTGCCGGCGCGCTGGCGCTGGCCGCTGGCCGCCGCGTCGCTGGCCGCCGCAAGTGCGCGGTGGTCTCCGGCGGGAACATCGATGCCGGCGTGCTGGCCGGCCTGCTTACCGACATCCGACCGCGCCCGCCGCGCAAGCCACGGCGACGGCGCAGCGAAACACCCCGCTCGCCCGCCAAGGCCAGCGCGCCGCCCTCCCCCATGCCTTCCCCTTCCCACCTGCAAGCCGCAACGCCCGCTGTCGAGGAGATTTCCCTGTGACCACCATCGAACGAATTACCACCCCGCGCATCCGCATCTTCGACACCACCCTGCGTGACGGCGAGCAGTCCCCCGGCTGCAGCATGAGCCCGCCGCAGAAGCTGGTGATGGCGCGTGCGCTGGACGAACTGGGCGTGGACATCATCGAGACCGGCTTCCCGGCCAGCTCGCAGTCCGACCGCGAAGCGATGGCACTGATCGGCCGCGAATTGCGCCGCCCGAGCCTGAGCCTGGCGGTGCTGTCGCGCTGCCTGCAGGCCGATATCGAAACCTCGGCACGTGCATTGGAAGCGGCCGCCAACCCGCGCCTGCACGTGTTCCTGTCCACCAGCCCGCTGCACCGTGAGCACAAGCTGCGGATGACCCGCGAGCAGGTCCTGGAGTCGGTACGCAAGCATGTATCGCTGGCCCGCTCCTACATCGACGATGTCGAATTCTCGGCCGAGGATGCCACCCGTACCGAGCTGGATTACCTGATCGAAGTCGCGCGCGTGGCGATCGCCGCCGGTGCCACCACCATCAACCTGCCCGACACCGTCGGCTTCACCACGCCGGAAGAAATCCGCGCGATGTTCCAGCAGGTCATCGCCGGCGTCGCCGACGTTCCGAACGCCGCCAATGTGATCTTCAGCGCGCACTGCCACAATGATCTGGGCCTGGCCGTGGCCAACTCGCTGGCCGCCATCGAAGGCGGCGCGCGCCAGGTCGAGTGCACCGTCAACGGCATCGGCGAGCGCGCCGGCAACTGTTCGCTGGAAGAGATCGCGATGGTGCTGAAGGTGCGCCAGGCCTTCTACGAGCAGGACAGTTCGATCAACACCCCGCGCATCGTCGGCACCTCGCAGTTGCTGCAGCGCCTGGTCGGCATGCCGGTACAGCGCAACAAGGCCATCGTCGGCGCCAACGCGTTCGCCCACGAATCGGGCATCCACCAGCACGGCATGCTGCGCCACCGCGGCACCTACGAAATCATGCGCCCGGAAGACGTGGGCTGGGAGGATTCGCAGATGGTGCTGGGCCGCCACAGTGGCCGTGCCGCTGTTGAAGCGCGTCTGCGTGCGCTGGGCTTCTGGCTGGACGAAGACGAACTGAAACTGGTGTTCGAGCAGTTCAAGGGCCTGTGCGAACAGCAGCGCGTGGTCACCGATGCCGACCTGCAGACGTTGATGCAGGGCGGCTCCAACGCGCAGGGCTACCGCCTGGCCTCGATGACCATCAGCGATGTCGGCAGCCGCGCCAACGCGCTGGTCGAACTGTCCGACCCGGACGGCAACCGCGTGGCCGAGACCGCGCAGGGCGATGGCCCGGTCGATGCGCTGTTCGGCGCGCTGTCGGCCGCTACCGGCGTGCAGCTGATGCTGGACAGCTACCACGTGCACAGCGTCGGCATCGGCGCCGATGCGCGCGGTGAGGCCAACCTGAGCGTGCGCCACGAAGGCGTGGAGTACGACGGCACCGGCACCAGCAAGGACATCATCGAAGCCTCCGCGCTGGCCTGGCTGGATGTGGCCAACCGCCTGCTGCGCCAGCGCCAGGCCACCGCCCACAACAGCACCGACGTTCCCACCCCTGCCACCGCCTGAGGAACCCGCCATGAGCGCCTTCGACACCTTCACCCCGGCCAGCGCCGCTGGCCAGCAGTGGAACGCCCAGGACTATGCGATTGACGCCGGCTTCGTCCCGCTGCTCGGCGGCGCGGTCTCGCGCCTGCTCGACCCGCGCGCCGGTGAGCGCATCCTCGACCTGGGCTGTGGCGATGGCGTACTCAGTACCGAGCTGGCGCTGAGCGGCGCACGCATCCACGGCGTGGATGCTTCGCCGGAACTGGTGGTCGCCGCCCGCGCACGCGGTGTCGACGCGCAGGTGATGGACGGCCACGCGCTGTCGTTCGACAGCGAGTTCGATGCAGTGTTCAGCAATGCCGCACTGCATTGGATGACGACTCCGGACCGCGTGCTGGAAGGCGTGCGCCGCGCCCTGCGCCCCGGCGGCCGCTTTGTCGCCGAATTCGGTGGCCACGGCAACGTGGCCACGATCATCGCGGCGGTACAGGCCGCGCGCGTGGCCCACGGCCATGGCGCCAGCACCTTCCAGTGGTATTTCCCGACGGCCGATGCCTACGCCGACCGCCTGCGCCAGCATGGCTTCCAGGTGCAACTGATCGAGTGCACGCCGCGCCCAACCGCACTGCCGACCGGCGTGGCCGGCTGGCTGCGGGTCTTCGCCGCACCACTGCTGGACGACCTGCCGGCCGAGGCCCGCGCTACCGTGCGCGAGGCCGCCACCGCGTTGCTGGCCGAGCTGCCGCGCAATGCCGCCGGCCAGCCGCTGGCCGACTACGTGCGCCTGCGCGTGCTCGCCCGCCGTCGCTGACTTGACCGTTCCGTTTTCTTTACTGATGTTCGCTATTTCGTACTTCTGCCAGGCATACGCATGACTTCCGCACCCCGCACCCTGTACGACAAACTGTGGGACGCCCACGTGGTGGTTCCCGAAACCGACAGCGCCCCCGCCGTGCTGTACATCGACCTGCACCTGATCCACGAGGTGACCTCGCCGCAGGCGTTCACCGAACTGCGCGAGCGCGGCCTGTCGCCGCGCCGCCCGGACCGCACCAAGGCGACGATGGACCACTCCACGCCAACCCTGCCGCCTGCCGCCGACGGCACGTTGCCTTACGCCAGCGCTGCGTCCGAAGCGCAGGTCGCCACCCTGGCACGCAACTGCGCCGAACACGGCATCGAACTGTTCGACATGGCCTCGGACAATCGCGGCATCGTCCACGTGATCGCGCCGGAACAAGGCTTCACCCAGCCCGGCATGACCATCGTCTGCGGCGACAGCCACACCTCCACCCACGGTGCGTTCGGTTCGCTGGCCTTCGGCATCGGCACCAGCGAAGTCGGCCACGTGCTGGCCACGCAGTGCCTGCTGCAGCGCAAGGCGAAGACCTTCGCGATCACCGTCGATGGCCCGCTGGCGCCCGGCGTCGGCGCCAAGGACGTGGTCCTGCACATCATCGGCGTGATCGGCGTCAACGGCGGCACCGGCCACGTGATCGAATTCCGTGGCAGCACCATCGAAGCGATGGACATGGAACAGCGCATGACCCTGTGCAACATGTCGATCGAAGCGGGTGCGCGTGCCGGCATGGTGGCGCCGGACCAGGTTACCTTTGACTTCGTCGCCGCTACGCCGCGCGGGCCGAAGGGCGCCGATTTCGACGCCGCCGTGGCGCGCTGGCAGCAGCTGCGCAGCGATGACGGCGCGCGCTTTGACAGCGAAGTGCACATCGACGCCGCCGACATCCGCCCGACCCTGACCTGGGGCACGCATCCGGGCACCGCCATCGCGGTGGATGCGCCGATTCCGGCGGCCAACGATGCCGCCGCACAGAAGGGCCTGGACTACATGCATTTCCAGGCCGGCAAGGCGCTGGCCGGAACGCCGGTGGACGTGGTGTTCGTCGGTTCGTGCACCAACGGCCGGCTGAGCGACATGCGCGAAGTGGCGCAGGTACTGCGCGGTCGTCGCGTCGCTGACCGGGTGCGCATGCTGGTGGTGCCGGGCTCGGAGATCGTCAAGCGCGAGGCCGAGGCCGAAGGCATCCACGAGATCGTGCGCGCGGCCGGTGCCGAGTGGCGCGAGCCGGGCTGCTCGATGTGCATCGCCATGAACGGCGATCTGGTCGCGCCCGGGCAGCTGGCCGTCAGCACCAGCAACCGCAATTTCGAAGGCCGCCAAGGACCCGGTTCGCGCACGCTGCTGGCCTCACCGATGAGCGCGGCGTGGGCCGCGGTGAACGGGCACGTCGCCGATACCCGCAAACTGTTCGCACAGGAGGTGGCGTGATGGCCGGTTTCCGTACCCTGACCTCGGCCAGCGTGGTGCTGCGCCAGACCAACATCGACACCGACCAGATCATTCCGGCGCGGTTCCTGTCCACCACCGAGCGTGCCGGCCTGGGCCGCAACGCGTTCAACGACTGGCGCTGGCAGGCCGATGGTTCACCGGTGGCCGACTTCGCCTTCAACCAGCCGCACAACGCTGGCCGCAGCATTCTGCTCGCCGGCCGCAACTTCGGCTGCGGCTCCTCGCGTGAGCATGCGCCGTGGGCGCTGACCGACCTCGGCCTGCGCGCCATCGTCAGCAGCGAGATCGCCGACATCTTCCGCGGCAATTCGCTGAAGAACGGCCTGCTGCCGATCGTGCTGGACGAGGCCGACGTGCAGGCGCTGATGCAGCGCCCGGACGATGCGCTGACCATCGACGTGGCCGCGCGCGAACTGCGCACGCCGGACGGCCGCGTCTATTCCTTCCCGCTGGATGGCTTCTCGCAGACCTGCCTGCTGGAAGGTGTCGACCAGTTGGGGTATCTGTTGGGCCGTGTCCCTGAAATCGAACGCTACGAGAGTGAGCATGCACGCTGAAATTGTTGTCCTGCCCGGTGATGGCATCGGCCCGGAAGTGGCCGCCGCGGCAGTCGCCGTCCTGAAGTCTGTCGCCACGCGCTTCAACCACACCTTCACCTTCAGCGAGCACGACATCGGTGGCATCGCCATCGACCGCCACGGCGAGCCGCTGCCGGCCTCGACGTTGACTGCCTGCCAGGCCGCCAACGCGGTGCTGCTGGGTGCGGTCGGCGGCCCGAAGTGGTCCGATCCCAACGCCAAGGTGCGCCCGGAACAGGGCCTGCTGGCGATCCGCAAGGCGCTGGGCCTGTATGCCAACCTGCGCCCGGTGCGTACCCACGAAGCCGCACTGCACGCCTCGCCGATCAAGGCCGAGCTGCTGCAGGGCGTGGACTTCGTCGTGGTACGCGAACTGACCGGTGGCATCTACTTCGGCGACAAGACCCGCGACGCCGACAGCGCCAGCGACCTGTGCCGCTACACCGTGGCCGAGATCGAACGCGTGCTGCGCAGTGCCTTCCGCCTGGCCCGGCAGCGCCGCGGCAAGGTCACCTCGGTGGACAAGGCCAACGTGCTGGAGACCTCGCGCCTGTGGCGTGACGTGGCCGCGCGCATCGGCCGCGAGGAATTCCCGGACGTTGCACTGGAGCACCAGCTGGTCGATTCCATGGCCATGCACCTGCTGGCCAAGCCGCGCGAGTACGACGTGATCGTGACCGAGAACATGTTCGGCGACATCCTCACCGACGAAGCCTCGATGCTGGCCGGCTCGCTCGGCCTGCTGCCGTCGGCCTCGCTGGGCGAACCCGGTGCAGTCGGCATCTACGAGCCCATCCATGGTTCGGCCCCGGACATCGCTGGCAAGGGCATCGCCAATCCGTACGCGACGATCTTCAGCGCCGCGATGCTGCTGCGCCATTCGCTGGGGTTGGAAACGGAAGCCGCTGCGGTGGAAGCCGCCGTGCACGCCGTGCTGGACGATGGCGTGTTCACCACCGATCTGGCCGCCAACGGCCAGGCGGTGAGCACGGCAGCCGCCACCGACGCGGTGCTGGCCAAACTCAACTGATCCGATAGCGCCACGCCACCTGTGGCGCCTCTCCCTTCGCACATTGCGGGCAGCCACCCATGGGGTGGCTCTACTGTAGAGCCACGCCATGCGTGGCTGCATTATTTGGTGGTGTACCCACCATTGACCAGGATGGTCTGCCCGGTCATCCACCAGCCGTCGGTGACCAGGAAGCGGATCCACGGCACGATGTCGGCGATGTCGGTCAGGCCGGTGCGGGTGAACGCCGAGAGCGCGGCCGCGGTCTTGTGGTACGCCTGCGCATCGGCACTCTCGGCCGGGTAGAAGAACGGCGTGTCCATCGGGCCCGGCCCGATCGCAGTCACCGAGATGCCGCGCTCACCGAACTCCTTCGACGCGGCGCGGGTGAAATGCTCGACCGGCGCCTTGGTGCCGGCATAGCTGGAATAGAACGGCGTGAACGCACCCAGCAGTGAGGTGACCAGAGTGCAGATGCGGCCACCGTCGTTGACGTGGCGTCCAGCCTCCTTGAGGAAGAAGAACGCGGCCTTGGCGTTGACCGCGCTCATCTCGTCGTACTCCGCTTCGCTGATCTCCAGCAGCGGCTTCTTCAGCACCTTGCCGACCGTATTGATGGCGATGTCGGGACGGCCGACTGCGGCCACGGCATCGGCGAACAAGCGCTCCATCGCTGCCGCCGACGTCAGGTCGCCCTGCAGGGCAACGGCCTTGCTGCCAGCGGCCTGCACGGCGGCGACGGTCGCCTCTGCATCGGCCTGGGTGGCGGCGCTGTTGTAGTGGATGACGATGGCTTTGGCGCCCTGGCTGGCGAAGTCGCGGGCGATCAGTCCGCCCAGGTTCTTGGCGCCACCGGCGATCAGCACGGTCTTGCCCTTGAGGGAATGGTCGGTCATGGCCTCGGTCTCGGAAGTGGGCTGTCCGGGGTGGCAACCCTGCCCTGACGACGATATCGTGCAGAAAATGCGGATAAAGCCCGCCGCATTGACTTAACCTTCCAGAGCCAGCGAACAATGGACCGGATCGATCGCTTCCGCATCTTCACCCGGGTGGTGGAGTGCGCCAGCTTCACCCGCGCCGCCGACCAGCTCGGCCTGCCCCGCTCCACCGTCTCGGCAGCCATTGCGGAGCTGGAGCAGCGGCTCGGTACCCGCCTGCTGCAGCGTTCGACCCGCAGGGTGTCGACCACCCACGACGGCGACGTGTTCCATGCCCGCTGCCTGCGCCTGATCGCCGAGGTTGAAGACGCCGAATCGCTGTTCCAGCAGGACGATGCGCAGCCGGTGGGTCTGCTGAAGATCGACGTGCCCAGTCGCATCGGCCGCCGCATCATCGCCCCGGCGCTGCCCGACTTCTTCGCGCGCCATCCGCAGGTGGAAGTCGACCTGGGCATGACCGACCGCGCGGTGAACCTGATCGAAGACGGCTGCGATGCGGTGCTGCGGGTCGGGCAGCTGGGCGATTCCAGCCTGGTGGCGCGCACACTGGGCCAGCTCGACTTCGTCAACGTTGCCGCGCCGGCCTACCTGCGCGAGTACGGTGTGCCGCAGCAACCTGCCGACCTGCAGCAGCATCGGGCGGTGAACTATGCATCGCCGACGACAGCGCGGGTGGAAGCGTGGGAGTGGCAGGAGGGCACGCAGCTACGCACATTGCCGATGCCCGGCTGGGTGCGGGTGAACAGTGCAGAAGCGTCGATCGCGTGCTGCGTGGCGGGGCTGGGGCTGCTGCAGATTCCGCGCTACGACGTGCAGGCCGAACTGCAGTCAGGCGCATTGGTGGAGGTGATGCCGCAGCATGTGGCGCAGCCGTTACCGGTGACCCTGCTGCAGCCGCATCGGCAGCACCGCGCACAACGCGTGCAGGTATTCATCGAATGGCTGCTGCCAGTGCTACGGAGCGGCCTGCAGCTACAGTAGATCCACGCCATGCGTGGATGCGTGCCGCAGTGCCAACCAAGGTTGGCACCTACCAGGGCAAAGACCAGCTGCTGTAGATCCACACCATGCGTGGATGCATGCGTCAGTGCCAACCAAGGTTGGCACCTACCAGGGCGGTGGCCGCAGAACCCGGGGCATTACGCCCCGGATTCGTCCGGCTTCACCCGGAACCATGCCGCGTACAACGCCGGCAGGAACACCAGGGTCAGCACCGTGCCGACGATCAGGCCGCCCATGATCGAGATCGCCATCGAGCCGTAGAACGCGCTGCGCGACAGCGGAATCATCGCCAGCACGGCGGCAAGCGCGGTCAGCACGATCGGGCGGAAGCGGCGCACGGTGGCGTCGATGATCGAATGCCAGCGGTCATGCCCGGCATCGATGTCCTGCTGGATCTGGTCGATCAGGATCACCGAGTTGCGCATGATCATGCCGGCCAGCGCGATCGTGCCCAGCAGTGCCACGAAGCCGAACGGCGCGCGGAACAGCAGCAGGAACAACGTCGCGCCGATGATGCCCAGCGGCGCGGTCACCAGCACCATCGCCGCACGCGAGAAGCTGCGCAGCTGCAGCATCAGCAGCGTGGCCACCACCACCAGGAACAGCGGCATGCCGGCCTTGATCGAATTCTGGCCACGTGCCGAATCCTCCACGGTACCGCCGGTTTCCAGCAGGTAACCGTTCGGCAGCTCGGCACGGATGCCATCCAGCGTCGGCAGGATCTGATGCACCACGTCCAGCGGCTGCATGCCATCGCTGATGTCGGCACGCACGGTCACCGTCGGCAGGCGGTTGCGGTGCCAGATGATGCCGTCCTCGAAGCCGTACTCCATCGTCGCCACCTGCGACAGCGTGATGCTGCCGCCGGTGGCGGTCGGCATCGACAGGCTGGACAGCAGCTCCAGCTGGTTGCGCTCATCGGCCGGGCCACGCAGCAGCATCTCGATCTGGCGGTTGCCCTCGCGGTACACGCTCACCGACTGCCCGGCCAGCGAACTGGACAGGAACTGGCTGACCTGGGCACTGCTCACGCCCAGCGCCCGCGCACGCTCCTGGTCGATCACCAGCCGCACCACCTTGCTCGGCTCGCTCCAGTCCAGGTTGACGTTCATCACGTGCGGGTTCTCGCGCACCTTGGCCTCGACCTGGCGCGCGATCGCCTGCACCTTCTCGATGTGCTCGCCGGAAATGCGCATCTGCACCGGATAGCCGACCGGCGGGCCGTTCTCCAGGCGGGTCACGCGCATCTGCACGTCCGGGAACTTCGGAATCACCTCGTGCAGCAGCCAGTCACGGGTGCTTTCGCGCGCCTTGATGTCCTTGGCCAGCACCACGAACTGGGCGAAGTTGGTGGCCGGCAGCTGCTGGTCCAGCGGCAGGTAGAAGCGCGGCGAACCGGTGCCCACGTAGGACACGTAGTTGGCGATGCCCTCGCGGCTGGACAGCAGCTTCTCCAGCTTCTCGGCCTGGGCCTGGGTCGAGCGCAGCGATGCGCCCTCGGCCAGCTCGATGTCCACCATCAGTTCCGGCCGGGTCGAATCCGGGAAGAACTGCTGCGGCACGAAGCGGAACATCATCAGCGAGAACACGAACAGGGCAATGGTCGCGGCAATCACCCACCAGCGGTGGCGCAGGCAGCCATCGAGGAAGCGACGGAAGCTGCGGTAGAACGGGCGCTGGTACGGATCGTGGTCGTGCCCGTGCTGCGGCGGCGCGATCAGGTTGGCCAGCGCCGGATAACGATCGGCCCACTGCTGGCGCTTGGCGTGCCAGCGCGCGGACACGCTGCCCGGCTTCGGCGGCTGCGGATTGAACAGGTCCGGCAGCATCTTGTCGCCCAGGTACGGGATGAACAGCACCGCCGCGATCCACGACACCACCAGCGCGATGGTCACCACCTGGAACAGCGAACGCGTGTACTCACCGGTGCTCGAGGCCGCCGTAGCGATGGGCAGGAAGCCGGCCGCCGTGATCAGCGTGCCGGTCAGCATCGGGAACGCGGTGGATTCCCAGGCGAAACTGGCCGCGCGCAGGCGGTCGTAACCCTGCTCCATCTTGGTGGCCATCATCTCCACCGCGATGATCGCATCGTCCACCAGCAGGCCCAGCGCCAGCACCAGTGCACCCAGCGAAATCTTGTGCAGGCCGATGTCGAAGTAGTGCATGACGAAGAAGGTCATCGCCAGCACCAGTGGAATGGTCACGCCCACCACCAGGCCCGTGCGCAGGCCCAGCGAGAAGAAACTGACCAGCAGCACGATCACCACCGCTTCGGTCAGCACCTGCACGAACTCGCCGACCGACTCTTCCACCGACTGCGGCTGGTCGGACACCTTGCGCAGCTGCATGCCCGCCGGCAGGGTCTTCTGCAGGCGCTCGAACTCGGCATCGAGATTGGCGCCGAGCTTGAGGATGTCACCGCCATCCTTCATCGCCACTGCCAGGCCGATGGCCTCTTCACCCATGAAGCGCATCTTCGGCGACGCCGGATCGGCGAAGCCACGCTTGACCTCGGCGATGTCGCCCAGGTGCACGGTGCGGTCACCGGCGCGGATCGGGAACTGGCGGATCGCTTCGATGTCGTTGAACTGGCCGGTCACGCGCAGCTGCACGCGGTCGGTGGCGGTCTCGAAGAAGCTGGTGCCGGTGACCGCATTCTGGTCGGCCAGCGCCTGCTGTACCTGCTGCATCGACACACCCAGCGTGGCCAGGCGGGTGTTGGACAGCTCGATCCACACCTTCTCGTCCTGCAGGCCGACCAGGTCGATCTTGCCGACATCGGGCACGCGCTGCAGTTCCAGCTGGATGCGGTCGGCGTAGTCGCGCATCACCGCGTAGTCGAAGCCCTTGCCGGTCAACGCATAGATGTTGCCGTAGGTGTCGCCGAACTCATCGTTGAAGAACGGCCCGACGATCTCGCGCGGCAGCGTCGCACGGATGTCGCCCACGCGCTTGCGCACCTGGTACCACAGGTCCGGGATCTGCCTGGAACGCAGGCTGTCGCGGGCCATGAAGATGACCTGCGATTCGCCGGGGCGCGAATAGGAGCGGATGAACTCGTACTCGCCGGTGTTCATCAGCGCCTTCTCGATCGGCTCGGTCACCTGCCGCGAGACCTGTTCGGCGGTGGCGCCCGGCCACAGCGTGCGCACCACCATCGCCTTGAAGGTGAATGGTGGATCCTCGGACTGGCCCAGATGCTTGTACGACCACGCGCCGATCAAGGCGAAGGCGAGCATCGCAAACAGCACCAGCGGGCGATTGGCCAGCGCCCACTCGGAAAGATTGAAGCGGCGCACCGGCTTACTCCTTGGCCTTGGCGGCAGCGGCCGGCGCGGCCGGCTTCAGCACCGGGCGGTTCTGCCGGTCCACGGCGATCACCGGCTGGCCCGCTCGCAGCAGGTGGCCACCGGCGGCAACCACCCAGTCACCCGCGTTCACGCCGGACAGCACCGGCACGGTCTCGCTGCCAAACGCACCGGTGGTGACCGGGGCGGCCTTCAGCGTGCTGTTGGCCGGATCGACCACCCACACGCTGGCGGCACCGTTGGCACCGCGCTGCAGCGCGCCCAGCGGCAGCTGCAGGGTACCGTGGCGACCGGCGCTGCTGTAGACGCGTGCGCTCTGGCCCAGTTCGACATCGGCCAGCGCATCGGCGGCCAGGCTGACGCGGGTGGCATAGGTGCGTGCCTGCGGATCGGCGGCGGCGGCGATCTCGCGGATCGTACCGGGCAGGCGCTGGCCCGGGCGGTTCCACAGTTCCACCTCGACCGGCTGGCCGACCGCGTAGTCGCGGATGGTCGCCTCGGGCAGGTCGATCAGCACCTCGCGGCCGCCATCGGCGGCCAGGTTGAAGATGGTCTGGCCGGCGGACACCACCTGCCCGGCTTCGGCCTCGCGGCTGGCGATCACGCCATCGGCCGGCGCGCGCAGCTGCGCGTAGTCGGCCTGGTTGCGCAGCACATCGAGGTTGGCGCGGGCCGCATTGGCCTGGCCCTGCGCGGCCTTGAACGCCGCGGACTGCTGGTCCAGCTGCGAGCGGCTGACCAGTTGCTGGTCGGCCAGCACCTGGTAGCGCTTCAGGTCATCGCGGGCACGCACCAGGTCGGCCTCGGCCGCAGCCAGCTGCGCCTGTGAGGCACGGGCCTGCAGCGCGAAGTCAGCCACGTCCAGTTCGGCCAGCACGTCGCCCTTCTTCACCCGCTGGCCGGCATCGACGTGGCGCTTGACCAGGTTGCCTCCGACGCGGAACGACAGCGGGCTTTCCTGACGGGCACGCACCGTGCCCGGGAATGCCGCCGGCGCCTGTCCGGCCTGTTCGCCGGGGTGAACCACCAGTACCGGCACGGCCGCCTGCGGCGCCTGTTCCTGTCCCGAACAGGCTGCCAGCGCAGCCACCCACACCATACCGCCCATCCAGCGCACGATCTTCATCGGTCAACGTCCTGAAAACGCAGGGTTGCAACAAGGGGGAGCCGCGACTGCCGGCCCAATTTAATAAACCGGCCGGTATAGTATAAATATCGAACCGCTTGGTCTAGTATTGTTGCGATGAGTTCTTCCACTTCCCGCAAGCCGTCGGCCAAGCCCGCTGCCAAGGCCGCCGGACCCGGGCGCCCCAAGGATCTGGGCAAGCGCGCGGCGATCCTTGAAGCAGCCAAGGTACTGTTCATCGAACAGGGGTATACCGGCGTGAGCCTGGACGCCATTGCCGCCCAGGCCGGCGTCTCTAAGCTGACCGTGTACAGCCACTTCGGCGACAAGGAGACCCTGTTCTCCGAGGCCGTGCAGTCAAAGTGCATTGAAATGCTGCCCGATGCCCTGTTCGTGGCCGACGCGGACGGCCCGCTGCGCGACCAGCTGATCGGCATCGGCCTGGCCTTCTTCGAACTGATCACTTCCGATGCGGCGATCTCGATCCAGCGCATGATGATGGCGCCGGAGACCGACGAACGCCTGCGCGAGCTGTTCTGGAAGGCAGGACCGGAACGTACCTGCGAGGCCCTGGCTGACTTCCTGCGGGCACGCGCCGAGCGCGGCGAGCTGGAAATCACCGACTATTCGCTCGCTGGCGAGCAGTTCCTGACCCTGGTCAAGGGCGAAGTGCACATGCATATGATGTGTGGCATGCCACTGTCACCGGTGGAGTGCGACCCTCTTGCCCACGTGACCGCCAGCATCGACTTCTTCCTGCGCGCCTATGCGCCGCGAGGGGCCGGGACGGCTGAATAACCAAAACTGAACGAACCGGAGGTCGCGATGACTTCCGGCACTGCGACCCCGGCCACCCGGCAGCTGATGCTCTGGGCGCGCCGCCGGCCTCCGGCACCGGTAAAATGGCCGGCCCACTGCGCTGGATTTGAACCTCATGACGATTGATTACGCCCACGCCCGCGAACTGATGGTGGAACAGCAGATCCGTCCCTGGGACGTGCTGGACATCAAGGTGCTCGACGTCCTGGCCCGCCTGCCGCGCGAGGCTTTTGTCGCCGATGCACACCGGGCGCTGGCCTACGCCGATGTCGAACTGCCGATCGGCCACGGCCAGAAGATGATGAAGCCGGTCATCGAGGGCCGTACCCTGCAGGCACTGGATCTGCAGCCGGGTGACGAAGTGCTGGAAATCGGCACCGGCAGCGGCTTCCTGTCCGCCTGCATCGGCGCGCTCGCGCGCGACGTGCTGAGCCTGGAGATCGACCCGGAGCTGGCCACCGCCGCGCGTGCCCGCCTGGACGCCTCCGGCCTGGGCACCAACGTCCGCGTGGAAGTGGCTGACGCCCTGTCCTGGCAGACCGAACGCCGCTTTGACGTGATCTGTGTCACTGGTGCGGTCGACGTGGTGCCGTCACAGTTCGCCTCGTGGCTGCGTCCGGGTGGTCGCCTGTTCGTGATCCACGGCCGCTCGCCGGCGATGGAGGCCCTGCTGGTCAAGGCCGACGGCAGCACCGAGTCCCTGTTCGAGACCGATATCGATTACCTGCGCGGTGCCGCCCCGGCACCCCAGTTCCACCTCTGAGTCCAAGGAAGCCGCAATGATCCGCCGATCCCTCGCTGTTGCGCTGGCCACTGCCCTGCTGCCGTTGTCTGCCCATGCCGCCGACCTGCTGCAGGTCTACGAAATGGCGCGCAACGGCGATCCGCAGCTGTCCGCCGCCGAATCGACCCGGCTGGTCGACAAGGAAGGCGCCGTGCAGGCGCGCGCCGCCCTGCTGCCGCAGATCAACGGCCAGGCCACGCTGAACCGCACGCGCAGCGAGCCGAACGCCGACATCAACTCCGGCTCGTTCACCAACAAGCGCCGCAATTACACGATCGATGGCAGCCAGACGCTGTTCAACTGGACCCAGATCAACAACCTGCGTTCGCAGCGTGAGCTGAGCAAGGCGGCGGACTTCACCCTCGAATCTGCCAACGACAGCCTGATCGTGCGCACCTCGGCGGCCTACTTCAACGTGCTGGTGGCGATCGAATCGCTGAACGCCGCACAGACCAATGAAGCGGCTGCGAAGAAGCAGTTCGACTTCGCCGACAAGCGCCTGGAAGTGGGCCTGGCGCCGATCACCGACGTGCACGAAGCACGCGCCCAGTACGACCAGGCGCGTGCCAACACCATCGTTGCGCAGAACACCCTGGCCGATAACTACCAGGCCCTGACCGAACTGACCGGCCAGCCGGTGGTCAACCTGCGCGGCCTGCCGGCCGACTTCCGTCCGGAAGTGCCGGCCAACCGTGGCAACATCGATGAGCTGGTGCACCAGGCCACCACCCAGAATCCGGCGCTGAAGGCGCAGGAACTGAAGGTGAGCGCCGCCGAAGCCGGCGTGCAGGCCGCGCGTGGTGGCCACTACCCGACCCTGTCGCTGGGCGGCAGCTGGGGCAAGACCGCGACCTGGGGCGACAGCACCGGCTCCGGCTCGCTGTCCCCCGATGCCCGCACCAACAGCATCGGCCTGACCCTGAACGTGCCGATCTTCGCCGGCGGCGCTACCCAGTCCGGCGTGCGCCAGGCGCTGGCCCAGCGTGACATTGCCCAAGACGGCTACGAGCAGCAGAAGCGTGCCCTGGACCGAAACACCCGCAATGCCTACCAGACCCTGGTACAGGGCATCAGCGAAGTGGAAGCCCGCCGCCTGGCGGTGGTCTCGGCACAGAGCGCCTATGACGCCTCGCAGGTCGGCCTGGAAGTCGGTACCCGTACCGTGCTGGACGTGATCCAGAACCAGCGCATCCTGTTCTCGGCGCAGCTGGACTACGCCCAGGCCCGTTACACCTTCCTGCAGAACCGCCTGCTGCTGAGCCAGTCGCTGGGTGCGCTGGACGTGGCCGAGCTGCAGGACGTCAACCGCCTGCTGACCCAGGACGCGGGCAACCCGGCAACCACCACGCACTGAGTCGTCAGCCTGCCGGTCACGAAGAAGCCACCCGCGAGGGTGGCTTTTTTGTTGGTCGCGCGGACGGAAGCATGCACCCACCGACCGTCAGCCGGGCCAGACCCGCATCCGTTCGACTGCGGCCAGCAGACACAGTGCGATGGTGACGGGAGCCAGCACCGGCAGGGCACGTGACCGCGGTGCCCGTCCGCGCAGCACGGCCACGCACACGGCCCCCATCACCAACAGGGTTGCCGGACCAGGCAGTACCGGCAGGCTGCCCATGGGCGCCCACAACGCCAGCAATGCCGCCGACAGGACGACGGCAACCGGCACCAGTCTCTCCCGGAACTCCAGGGATTGGTCACCTGCCGTCGGCCACAGCTGCATCGCCACCCGCGCAGCCAACATCAGCAGCACCAGGATGAGCGCCACCAACCCTGCCACTCCCGCCAGCGGCAGCAAGGGCATCACCCAGTACAACTGCGGGTGATGCTGCAGGGCGACCGACAAAGGCCGCGTGCTGGCCAGGGCCGGAAATTCGACCAGGCCAGCCTGCAACGCGGCCAGTACGATCAGCAGCACCATGGCCAGCAGCACGCACGCCGGCAGCAGCGGCGGCCGTGCCCTCGCCTGCCTGCCGATGCCAGGAAATCCCAGCGCCAGGCCAACGGTGGCGAACACACCGTACAGCGGCACGCTCGCCGCCAGTACACCGCCGATCCCGAAGCGATAGGGTGCCGTTGCTGGCGGCAGCCATGGAATCCAGTACGCGTAGTGCACATGGCGGGCTGCCAGCACCAGCAACAGCAGGCCGGCGCCGACCTTCACCGTCAGCAGCACGCAGGCAACCAGCACCACACGGTGTGGCCGCAGCAATCCGACCACTGCAAGCAACAGCAGGCTGGCAGCAGCCGTCAGTTGACCCGGCATCCCGTTGCTGGCCTCGATTCCACAACCAGCCAGCAGTACATGCAGATGGTTGGCGACGGACTGCGCAACGCCAGCGGCAGTCACCACCAGTTCCAGCAGCAGCGCGCCACCGAGCAGAACGGCCGGCACGCCTCCCCAGCAGTCCCGCACCACGCCATGCAGGCCATCGGCAGCGGGCCTTTGCTGGTTCAGAACGTGCAGGCAGTACAGCAGCGGCCCTGTGCCCAGCGCGGCCAGCAGCAGGCTCAGGACGATGGCCGGGCCTGCCTGGGCTGCGGTGTGCTGGCCGACCAGCGCGACCACGCCGCCTCCCAGCAGCAAGGTCAGTGCCACCACCACAAGGCGATCGCCGTACCCGGGCTCATCGATGCCGGGGCTGCTGTCGCTGTCCATCGCAAGTTCCCTTGATATCCGCCCAAGCGCGGTCGACAGCAGACTGACAGCCTGTGCCGGGAGGCGGTATCGGAATACGCGCCATGCGCATCACGATGTGACGGCAGGCACGTTGGCAAGGAAGCTCACGGTCCCGCTACGACAGATTCCAGGTCGCTAAGCAGAATTGACGCGGTCTTTCACGACAGTCACGTCGCGTGCGCCGGCCCTTCGGACTCAGCGGCAAGGTGGCGGCAGATGCGGTCCGACCAGCGCCAGCGTACGCTGCAGGGCACCGCGTCCGTTGCTGATCAGCGTGCAGCCTGCCCGCGCCATGTCCTCGCGTGCCTGCGGATCTTCGAGCAGGTGCTGCAGCAGTTCGCCGACCGCCTGCACGTCTTCGCCGATCAACAGCGCGCCCGCCTCGCGCATGCGGCGGGAAATTTCCGAGAAGTTGTGCAGGTGCGGGCCCGTCACCGCAGCGGTGCCCATCGCCGCCGGCTCCAGCAGGTTGTGGCCACCGATCGGCTGCAGGCTTCCACCGACAAACGCCACCTGCGCGCAGGCATAGAACGGCATCAGCTCGCCCAGGGTATCGATGACGAACACATCGGTTCCAACCTCCGGCCACTGCTTCGCGCGCCGGGTTGCCACGTTCCAGCCCTGCTCCCGCGCCAGCGCCTCCACCTTCGGGAAGCGCTCGGGATGCCGGGGCGCCCACAGCAGCAACAGGTCGGGGTGCTGCCGGCGCAGGCGCCGATGCAGATCGATCACCGCCTGTTCTTCACCATCATGGGTACTGGCGGCGATCCACACCGGCCGCCGGGCCGGCACGCGGGCATGGAACTGCTCGACGAAGCCCTGCACGTCCGGCGTAGTGATGTCGAACTTCAGGTTGCCCAGCGCCTGCACCTGCTCCGGCGCGGCACCCAGCTGCACGAAACGCTCGGCATCGCCCTGCGACTGCGCGGCCACGCAGGTGACCGTGCGCAGCGCGCGGCGGATCAACGCCGCCAGCAGCCGGTAGCCCCGCAGCGAACGTGCCGAGAGGCGCGCGTTGAGGATGTAGACCGGAATGCCACGGTCACGGCAGCCGAACAGCATGTTCGGCCACAGTTCGGTTTCCAGGATCAGCGCCAGGCTGGGCTGGAAGTGGCCGAGGAAGCGGTTGACGCTGCCGGGCACGTCATACGGCAGGTAGACGTGGTCCAGGGCGTCGCCCCACAGCGCACGCACGCGCTCGGAGCCGGTCGGGGTGATGGTGGTGATGACCCAGCGGATGTCCGGGCGCTCTTTGCGCAGCGCGTTCACCAGCGGCGCAGCGGCATTGACTTCGCCCACCGAGACCGCGTGCAGCCAGACCCGCGGTTGGCCGGTGGGCTGCGGATAGGAGGCATAGCGCTCATCCCAGCGCCGGAAGTATTCACGGACCCGGAAGCCGCGCCAGACCAGGTGGTACACGGTGATCGGCAGCAGGATGTAGAGCACGACCGAGTACAGGCCGCGCAGGATCCATTCGACAGGGTCTTTACGCATGCGGCAAGGATACGGGAGCCCCCCGGGAAAGACACGCGGCCGCCTTGGTAGAATGGGCCAATGTCCGATGCCACCACCGCCGTCCGCCCGTCGCTGCGCGATCCCCGCAACTGGCCGATGTTCGCCGCCATGCTGGGCGCCTTCGCCATCGCCCGCCTGCCGTGGATGCTGCAGCGGGCGCTGGGCCGGGGCGTCGGCTGGATCACCTGGCGCCTGCTGGGCAGCCGTCGCCGCGCCGCCGAGGTCAACCTGCAGCTGTGCTTCCCCGAGAAGGACGAGGCCTGGCGCCAGCGCCTGGTGCGCGACAGCTTCGATGCCCTGGGTGTGGGCGTGTTCGAGTGCATCCGCGCCTGGTGGGGCAGCATCGACAGCATCCGCCCGCAGGTGCAGATCGAAGGACTGGAACATCTGCGGCAGATGCAGGCGGAAGGTCGTGGCGTGCTGCTGGTGTCCGGCCATTTCATGACCCTGGAAATGTGCGGGCGCCTGCTGTGCGACTACGTTGATCTTTCAGGCATGTACCGCAAGCACAAGAACCCGGTGTACGAGTGGGCGGTGAAGTTCGGCCGCCTGCGCTACGCCAAGGCAATGTTCGCCAATGAGGACATCCGCACCACCGTGCGCCACCTGAAGAAGGGCGGCTTCCTCTGGTACGCGCCCGACCAGGACATGCGCGGCAAGGACACCGTGTTCGTGCCGTTCTTCGGCCACACCGCTTCGACCATCACTGCCACCCACCAGCTGGCGCGGATGACCGGCTGTGCGGTGATCCCGTATTTCCATCGCCGCGAAGGCGGGAAGTACTTCCTGAAGATCGGCGCGCCACTGGAGAATTTCCCCAGCGACGACGTGGAAGCCGATACCACGCGGGTCAACCAGGCCATCGAAGAGATGGTGCGCGAGGCACCCGACCAGTACCTGTGGATCCACCGCCGCTTCAAGCGCCAGCCAGGCGGGCGGAGCGATTTCTACAAGTAGATCCACGCCATGCGCGGATGCTTTTCGATTCCGTGCCGGGATTCACAACGGCCAGCGGCACCAGGCGTACCGGTACTCCCCCACCACGCACGCCAAGCCCGCACGGACCGGATTGGCCAGGATGTACATCGCCTTCTCGTGAAGTGATTCGTCGGTCCGCACTGCATGGTCGTGATAGCCGCGCTGCCACTGCGCAGTTCCATCAGCCAGTGCAGATGGTCGGGCATCACCACCCAGGCGAGATTGTGGCCGAAGCCCCTACGCTCGACGAAGCGCAGGGTGTCGATCAGGATCGCCATGTTCGCCGCATCGGCGAACAACGGTTCACGGCCAAGGGTTGCCGTGGTCAATGAGTACACGTTGCCGGATCGGGAATATCGACCGTAGCGGAGTCCTGGGCTGGCCATGCCTCGAGCGTGCGATACGCATGGAAACACCGGTAGGGGTGGGTTACCTGTGTTTGCGTCGGGAAAGCTCCATCCACGCATGGCGTGGATCCACCACAGCAATCTCCGTTCGGTACGCGCAGTAGAGCCACGCCATGCTGGATGGACGATCACACCGCCGTCGGCGTGTCGTCCGCGTCGCGCGCCAGCAGGCTGCCGGCGAACAGCGCGGCCAGCAATACGGTCAGGCCACCCCAGAAAGCCGAATAGAACGCCAGATGGGTGTTCAGCGGGAACACGGTCACCGCCAGCGCCAGCATCGCCGGACGCGCGCGTTCGCGGGCCATTGCCGGCGCGTAGCGCCATGCGCGCCAGGCCTGGGCCACGGCCGCCAGCCACAGCAACAGACCAATCACTCCAGTCTCTGCGAGGATTTCCAGCACGATCTGATGGGCATGAAGCGCCGGGGCATTGCCCCACACGGCCGGCCCTTCCTCCGCCACGCAAGCGGGATAGGCATCGCGGAAACCACGTGCACCCACGCCATTGATCGGGTGCTCTTCAATCATGCAGGCGGCGGCTTCCCAGATCCGCGCGCGCCCTGACAGGGCCTCGTCGACACCACGCTCACCCCCATCCAGGGCCATGGCCGTTCGCGCGAAGCGCTCGCGCAGCTGCGGCACGCTGACGGTCAGCGCACCGGCGCCGAGCACCGCCACCAGCGCCAGCGCGGCCAGCCGTTTCCAGCCGAACTGGCGCACGCCGCTGTAGGCCAGCACCAGCGCGAAGGTGATCCACGAGGCGCGCGAACCGGCCAACAGCAGCACGCTGCCCAGCGCTGCCGCAGCCAGCAGCCAGCCCGTATTGCCAAAGCGCCGCGCGGCGGGCAGCAGCAGAAACGGCGACAGGCTGGCCAGCACCTGGCCGAACTTCAGGTTGCACGGTCCCAGTGCGCCACTGAGGCGATCTGCCAGTGCGGCCTCGTCGGCCGGGCACAGTGCGTGGCCACTGACCGCCAGCTTCAGGTGTTCCAGCGACCAGAACCAGGGGCTGGTGCCGGCCACCGCCTGCACCAGTGCATCCAGCGTCCATGCGCCGGTGATCAGTGCCAGCCCCGCGAAGGTCAGCCGCCGCCGCTCCGGCGTAGCCACCGCGATCGCCACCAGCCACATGAAGGGCAGATAGCGCAGGCCCGCAGCAGCCTTGGTCCACGAGGCCGCCGGATCGATCGCATCGAATGCGGAGAATGCCTGCGGCAGCCAGTAACCAAGGAACAGGATCGAAGTCAGTGCCCAGGCCGCCGTGCTCAACAGATGCGGGCGGCGCTGCAGGCGGCGCGTCACCATGCGCACCGCCGCGTACAGCGCGCCCAGGCCCAACACGGTTTCGGCGATGCCTGGCAACGGCCACATCGCCACGTACGCCAGCACCCACCAGGGCGCCCAGCGCCCGGCGCGGTCGTCGCGCACGATGACGGCGGGGTCAGCCGGCGAGGTCGGCATAGAGGCGGAGGGTATCGCGCTGCATGGCCTGCAGGGTAAACGGGATGCGGGCCGGCAAGGACGGGGGCTGGGCCAGCAGGGCCAGCGCACGTTCACCCAATGCCCGCGCATCGCCGAGCGGCACGGCACCTGCGGGTTGCAGCTGCCGAAGCAGCTCACCGACGCCGCCATGGTCCCAACCCAGCACCGGCCGGCCCACCGACAACGCCTCGACCACGGTGCGGCCGAACGCTTCGGGCTTGTCCGACAGCTGCAGTACCAGGTCGCTGGCCGCGTAGGCCTGGGCGATGCGTGCGGTCGGCGTGCTGATGTGCACGGCCTCGGCCACGCCGAGCGCGGCCGCCTGCCGGCGCAGGTCGGCGACGTAGGCTTCACGGCCGGGTTCATCGGTGCCCAGCATCCACAACTGTGCCGGCACGCCGGCGGCGCGCATATCCGCCAGCAGCTGCAATGCGTATGCGTGGCCCTTCAGGCGGGTGCCACGCCCCGGCAACAGCAGCAAGGGGCCTTCAACCTGCGCCAGCCGTGGGTACTCTGCCGCAAGCGCCATCCGCGGACGGCGATCGGCACGCGCCACGCGCGGGAACTGGGCCACATCGACGCCACGCGGAATCACCTGCAATGCCTGTTCGGGCACGGTCGGGTAGTGGCGCTGCACGTAATCGCGCACGGTGTTGGACACGCAGATCACGCGTTCGCCGCTGGTCATCACCGCGCTGTAGCGGCTGGGCGAGTTCAGCCCATGCACGGTGGTCACCCAGTGCGGGCGTTGCGCGGCAGGCAGGGCACGGATTGCGTACAGGCCCAGCCAGGCCGGCAGCCGCGAGCGGGCATGCACGATATCCGCACCAACCTCGGCAAACAAGCGACGCAGGGTCGGTAAGTGGCGCAGGGTCAGCAGCGACTTGCGGCCGATGTCCAGTGTGAGGTGCTCGGCACCGCTGTCGAGCAGCGGCTGCACCAGGCGGCCACCGGCGGAAACCACCAGCGCGCGATGGCCGGCGGCGACCAGGGCCGCAGCGATTTCCAGGGTCGAGCGCTCGACGCCGCCGGAGTGCAGCGCCGGCAGCAACTGCACCACGGTCAATCGGCGCATCGAAGGGGCGGCCGCTTAGTCGGCCAGCACGAACACGGAACCGCAGTACGGGCACTGCGCTTCGCCATTGGGCTCGTCTTCGATCGGCAGGTACACGCGCGGATGCGAGTTCCACAGCGCCATTTCCGGGGTCGGGCAGCTCAGCGGCAGATCGCTGCGGTGCACGGTGTAGCGCTTCTCGGCGTTGGCGGGCGCAGTGGCGGTATGGCTCATGGCGGATGTCGATGAACGGGTTACGAGGCCTGTGATTCTAGCATCCAGGCCGCCCCGACATTGCGCCGCAACGGGTGTTTGCGCGTACCGGGCCGATTCCCTGCGACCTTGCATGCCACTTCGGGATGAGGTGCCGGCGGGAATGCCCGACCGATCCTGCAGATTCACCCCGGGAAACCACCGACAACGATATTTACCGCATTTGGATCGAACTAAATGGCACTTGTCAGGTTGCCACGGCTGTTGCAGGATCGGGCCAGGTCGTGAACCGGCCTACCCCAATCCGACCCGATCGCATGGCCCGCCCCCACCGGACCGGCATCGCCTCTTCCACTGCCATCGCGGCGGGCGGAGCGATGCTGTCCGTGGTGTCCGCCGATGCGGGTTCTGCCCGCCGCCAGCCCTTCCGGGAGACCCTTGCATGACCCTGTCCGATCCACGCCGCGCCCTGCTTCCGCTCGCCCTGGCCCTGGCCTGTGCGACTACCGCGATGCCGGTGCTGGCACAGGGACTGCAGAGCTCGTTCGAGCCGGGCCAGCCGGCTCCGGCACCGGCCGCAGGCGCATTGCAGGTCACGATCGGCAATGGCCCTGCGGCGCCCTACGCCGCCAAGCGCAATGTCGGCTACGGCGGCCTGCACGCACTGCGCTACAGCAGTGAAGGTGGCAATGTGCGGCGCGAACTGTTCAAGGCGGACGTGACCATCGAGGCCGATACCACCCTGTCGTGGTTGGTGCTGCCGGAGATCGTCGGCAAGGACACCGTGGCGTCAACCTATGTGTCTCTGGACCTGCTGCTGGACGATGGCAGTCGGGTTTCGGCCGGCGCTGCGCGTGACCAGCATGGGGTGGCCCTCGGCGCCCGCGCGCAGGGCGACTCGAAGACGCTGTACCCGCAGCAATGGGCGCGCAAGGCGGTGCGGCTGGGCGATGTGCCCGCGCTGAAGGGCCGCCGCGTGGTGGCGATCGAACTGGAGGTGGCCAGTGCCGACGGCGCACCGGTCTCCGGCTGGATTGATGACGTTCGCCTGGACACAGTGCCACGGCAGCAGCCAGCGCGCGTCTCCGACTGGGTGCTGACCACCCGCGGTACCCAGGCCAACGGCACCTTCTCGCGTGGCAACAATTTCCCGGCCACGGCGGTGCCGCACGGGTTCAACTTCTGGACCCCGGTCACCGATGCCGGTGTGCTGAACTGGCTGTACCGCTGGAACGAGCAGAACGACGCGCAGAACCGTCCGCAGCTGCAGGCGCTTGCGCTGAGCCACCAACCCAGCCCGTGGATGGGCGACCGCCAGACCTTCCAGGTGATGCCATCGGCCAGTCGTGGCGTGCCGGAGGCTGACCGCCGCAAGCGTGCCCTGTCGTTCGACCGCAGCCATGAAAGCGCCCGCCCTTACCGCTACGACGTGCGCTTCGACAACGGCGTCGCGGCATCGATCGCGCCGACCGACCATGCCGCGCTGTTCCGCTTTGACTTCCCGGAGGACGGCGACGCCAACCTGCTGTTCGACAACGTCGATGCCCGCGGTGGCCTGACTCTGGACGCCGCCACGCAGACGCTGTCCGGCTACACCGACACCCGCAGCGGCCTGTCCAACGGTGCCAGCCGCATGTACGTGGTGGCCAGCTTCGACAAGCCGTGGCGCAGCAGTGGGCGCCTCAGCACCGGCCGCCCGACCGGCTACATCAAGTTCGATGCCGGCAGCGACCGGCGGGTGACCATGCGCATCGCCACTTCGCTGATCTCGGTGGAGCAGGCACGACACAACCTGGCGCTGGAAATCACCGCCACCGATACGCTGGAGAGCGTGGCCGGCCGTGCGCAGGATGCATGGGACGCACGCCTGGCCCGCTTCGACATCGGCGATGCCAGCGACGACCAGAAGACCACGCTGTATTCCAGCCTGTACCGGCTGTTCCTGTACCCGAATTCCGGCCATGAAAACGTGGGCAGCGCCGCCGCACCGGAGTGGCGCTACGCCAACCAGGCCAGCGCCAGCGATGACAACACCGATGGCAGCGCGACCCGCACCTTTGCCGCCGTGCGCGATGGCAAGGTGTTCGTCAACAATGGCTTCTGGGACACCTTCCGCACCACGTGGCCGGCCTACGCGCTGTTCACGCCCGACGATGCCGGGCAGATGGTGCAGGGTTTCATCGAGCAGTACCGCGCTGGCGGCTGGATCGCGCGCTGGTCGTCGCCTGGCTACGCGGACCTGATGGTCGGCACCAGCTCGGACGTGGCCTTCGCCGATGTGTGGCTGAAGGGCGTCGGCGGCTTCGATCCGGGCGAGGCCTACGCCGCCGCGCTGAAGAACGCGACCGTGGTACCACCCGACCGCCATGTCGGCCGCAAGGGCATGGACCGTTCGACCTTCCGGGGCTACGCCAGCGCCGACGTGCATGAGGGCATGTCGTGGACGATGGAAGGCGCACTCAATGACTTCGGCATCGCCAACATGGCCGATGCGCTGGCCAAGCGCGCGGCCACGCCGGCCGCACGCGAGCGCTACAGCACCGAAGCCGACTACTTCCGCCACCGCGCTGCCAGCTACGCGACGATGTTCGACCCTGCCGCCGGCTTCTTCCAGGGCCGCAAGGCGGATGGCCGCTGGCGCGTGGACGCCAAGGACTACGACCCGCGCGTGTGGGGCCACGATTACACCGAATCCAACGGCTGGACCTTCGCCTTCACTGCCGCCCATGACGGCGAAGGCCTGGCCGCGCTGTACGGTGGCCGCGACAAGCTGGCGGCGAAGCTGGATACCTTCTTCGCCACGCCGGAAACCGCAGACCCGGCACTGGCCGGCTCCTACGGCGGCACCATCCACGAGATGACCGAAGCGCGCGACGTGCGCATGGGCATGTACGCGCACAGCAACCAGCCGGCGCACCACATCCCGTGGATGTACCTGTATGCCGGGCAGCCGTGGAAGACCCAGCAGCACGTGCGCGAGATCCTGTCGCGGCTGTACGTCGGCAGCGAGATCGGCCAGGGCTATCCGGGCGATGAGGACAACGGCGAAACCTCGGCATGGTACGTGCTGGCCTCGCTGGGCCTGTACCCGCTTCGCATGGGCGCCCCGGAGTACGTGATCGGCTCGCCGGCCTTCGAACATGCACGCGTGGAGCTGCAGGGTGGCGCGGTGCTGACCGTGAACGCGGCCAACAACTCGCGCGAGAACGTCTACGTGCAGTCGCTGAAGATCAACGGCAAGCCGTGGACGAAGACCTGGGTGCCACACGACCTGATCGCCAAGGGCGCGACCCTCGACTTCGTGATGGGACCCCGTCCCTCGCGCTGGGGCAGCGGCGTGGACGATGTGCCGCGCTCGTTGACCGCGCGCGGCCAGCGCCCGCAGCTGCTGCACGACCTGCTCGGCAGCGGCGCGAAGGCGACGCTGGCCGATCGCCGCGCCCTGCCCGCACTGGTCGATGACGATGCGAGCACCACCGTGGGCCTGGGCGGCGGCGCAACCATCGCGCTGACCGGACTGAGCGACGGCACGCCGACGATGTACACGCTCACCAGCGGCGACGGCCGCATCCAGGGCGGTGAGTGGACGCTGGAGGCGCGCAACGGCGGCGGCAGCTGGACCGTGCTCGACCAGCGCAGCGGCGAAGACTTCGAATCCGCCCGCCAGACCCGGCCGTTCCGCATCGCCAGACCCGGCCGCTACAGCGAATACCGCCTGCGCCTGGCGGCACCGGCACGGCTGCCACTGGCGGAGATCGAACTGCTGGCGGCCGGCACCGTACAATGAGCCGCATGCGCTACCGTCTTCTGCCTCTGGCCCTTGTTGCCCTGTCCTTCTCAAGTTTCGGCCAGACCCAGGCGTTCGATACGCAGCTGACCCGCGACGGCGTGACGCTGAACTACCAGGACGCCCGTGGCGCCCTGGCCGCGCCGCAGCGCAAGCGGGTAATCGATACGTTCTTCTTCGCCTACCTGCGCGAACGCGCGGACTTCCACCCGGCCGCGCCGGCGATGGTGCGCATCGTGATCGATCCGGCCTACACCGGCATCGCCTTCGTCGGCGACAAGGACCAGGCAGCGACGATCACCATCAACCCAGGCTGGTTGGCGCAGCACCCGAACGACATCGACCTGGTCACCCATGAGGCGATGCACATCGTGCAGGGCTATCCAGGTTACGGCGATGCACGGGTGCCGGGCTGGCTGGTGGAAGGCATCGCCGACTACGCACGCGACCGCTACGGCATGGACAATGCCGCCGCAGGCTGGGTACTGCCGGGCAAGGTCGAGAAGGGGCAGAATTTCGACAGCGGCTACCGGGTGACCGGTGCGTTCCTGAAATGGGCCGAGGCCGAGTATCCCGGCCTGGTGCTGGCGCTGGACAAGGCCCTGCGCGACGGCCGCTATACGCCGGCGCTGTGGCAGAAGCACACCGGCAAGGCACTGCCGGCGCTGTGGACGCAGTACGCCAAGCCGCGTTCGGATGCACCGCCGCCGGCACCAGCGCGCCGCGGCAAGCGGCGCTGACTGGGCGATCAACTGGGTATTGCGGCGACTGGGTAGAGTCGACTGTTAGTCGACTGCCTTTCGTACAGCCCCCGAAAACCCCGCGCTTCGCGCGATAGTCGACCAACGGTCGACTCTACCTCGCTGCGTCTACGCCTCAGCGCGACTGCACGAAGCCGGCGTACAGCGCGAACAGCTGCTGGAAGTACCGCCGCGTCACTCGATTGCGCATGACACCCTCACCCGTGGAAAGTTGGTCGGGCCCAGGGTGGGAAGGCCGGTCCGGTCCCTTCCCACGGCCGGGCCGCGTGGGCGTATTGGGCCGCAACGGCGTTGCAGGGAGATGACCGGGCGGCGTAGCGCGTGTGGCAGCGTTGGGACCGGCGTTGGGACCGGTATCGGGACCGGTAGAGTCGACTGTTAGTTGTGTAAACCCACCACGTTGTTCAGCAGGACTCTGGAAATAGGTGGCTGGCCACCGATCCCCATGTGAGGGCGGTGCCAGTTGTAGTGGTGCAGCCATTGGGTCAGCACGGAATTGCGCTGG